>JADMIN010000524.1 GCA_015478575.1 Ktedonobacterales bacterium
GGTATATAATGTGCGAAGGAGATGGTAACGCTACGAAGTGTATCGTGGCCAGCAATCTCCAGCGGAAAGCCGAATTGCGACCATACCCGTCACGGCCACACTTCATAGCGGTCGGACGGTAACAAGAGGGTACCGGGGTTGCGGAGCGCGCCACGGCGCGCGATTGAGCGCGAGCGTGGGTCATCCGGTGGATAGCTCCCGACGCGTCTCCCCGGACTCTCCATTTTTTTGGCTGGTGGCGCTGCCATACGCGGCGTCACCCTCAAGCCAGGGAGGGATGGCTGTGGGGCTTCTTGGGCGACTGGTTTCCCCAACTGCGCATGTGGCCAAGATCATTGACGGGCTGCATCCAGGGGTAAGCCGGCCAGGCGCGGAAGAGAGCACGCCTACAGATATTCTGCCGCTTCCTGAGGGTCAGGAGCGACAGACGCCGCATTGTAAACTCAATATCCTCGTCGCTGTGACGGGAACCGATCTGGATAAAGAACTCGTCTCACTGGCCTGTAATCTCGCCAAAAAAAAGCACGTGAGTGTGTTCGCCGCCTATGGCATTCCCGTACCCCGGACGCTGCCCGTGGACGCCGATATGCCCACCGAGACGCGCCAGGCCAACGAGGCGCTCCTCCGCGCGGAGGCGATCGCCGATCGGTCAGGCTCCCCTATCGAGACCGAGATCATCCAATCACGCCACTTTGGGCAGAGTCTCGTTGAAGAGGCTGGCACACATGAGTGCGCGCTCGTGGTCCTCGGTCTGCCCTACCGCGTGGGGCGCCAGGGGCAGTTCGAGCTAGGCGAGACCGCGGACTATGTCTTGAAGAACGCCCCCTGCCGTGTCTGGGTCGTGCGCGGCGAGCCACCGAGCAAGCCCGAGCCGTGCAAAGGCGAAAAATCCGACACCCCTGAGCGCGTGGATCAGCAGCGCGCGACCGTGTAGCCGCTGGAGCGTCTACCTTCGCGTTCTCCAGCGCCAGACCAACAACCGCCAGTCTTCGCTTCGCACGCGAGGACCGGCGGTTTCGCTGTCCTTCGTATCGGCACCCGCGCTCGCACACCGATCGAGGGAAGCGGGCGCGCTAAAATCCTTCGAGTTCGCGCTTGGGGTCGCGCACCATCAAGGCGGCGACCGCCGCGCGCACCTCTTTCCCCTCGAAGAGCACCCGCGCGATCTGCTCCGTGATCGGCAGCTCCACGCCCAGATGCGCCGCCAACTCCAGCGCGGCGCGGGTCGTCGTGACACCCTCAGCCACCGTCTTGCGCTCCGCCAGCAGCGTCTCCAGCGCGTGCCCCTGCGCCAGTTCCAGGCCGAGCATACGATTGCGGCTGAGCGGACTGGAGCACGTGGCGATCAGGTCACCCAACCCCGCCAGGCCAGCGAGCGTCAGCGGATTGGCCCCCGCGGCGAGCGCCAGTCGCGTGATCTCCGCCAGCGCCCGCGTCATGAACGACGCCTTCGCGTTGTCGCCATAGCCCAGCCCATCGCTGATGCCCACGCCCAACGCAATGATATTCTTCAGCGCCCCGCCGAGCTCCACACCCGCCACATCCTCGCTGGTATAGACACGGAAGAGCGGCGTGCTGAGCGCCGCCCGCGCCCGCTCGGCCACCTCCGTCGCTGGCGAGGCGACAACCGCCGCCGCCGGCAGTCCGCGCGCGACCTCCTTCGCCAGGTTAGGCCCGCTGAGCGCGGCGATGGCCGTGCCCACCGGGAGCTCCTGGGCGAGCACTTGAGACATGCGCAGGTGCGTGCCCAGCTCCAGCCCTTTACTCGCGCTGACGACCAGCGTGCCCCGTTCGAGCAACGGCGCAAGGGCGCGCGCGTGCTCGCGCACCTGTTGAGAAGGTGTGACCAACACCACGATCTCGCGTCCGCGCACCGCCGTGTCCAAGTCCGCGCTGACGCGCAGATTGGGCGGAAACGCCTCACCCGGCAGATAGGCCCGGTTCTCGCGCTCGCGCTCCATCATCGTGGCGCGCTCTGGATGATGCTCCCAGAGGATGACCTCCATCCCCTCGCCAGCACGCTGGCCTTCGAAGCCCACCAACCGCGCCAGGGTCGTCCCCCAAGCGCCTGTGCCCAGGACCGCGACACCAGCCATGCTCCGCCTCTTCCTATGCTCCCTACGAGTGCCCTCTGCCTCACAGTTCACATTCTGGCAGAGTCCCGTAGCAAATTCCAGGCTAGAGGGGGGAGCGGGCGGATCGCGCGAGTCGCGTCCCAGGCGTTAGCCGCTCGCGCGTGGCGCTTCGGCGCGACCCACGGATGGCTGCTTGTCGGTAGCGCGCTCAGCGTCATCTTCGTGGATGTTCCAGCGCGAGGAAGAGATGCCAGAGCGCGGCGGCTCGACTTCCGCCAGGGCTTGGGCGCGCTGGCGCGCCCAGGCGCCCCTCAGCGCGTTGGGCATCTGGCCCAGCAGAGCGCTCGACAGCGCGCCGGACGCTCTGCCCGGCGGCGTCTGCCACTCGCGCGAATGGCTGATCCGCGGAACCGAGATCAACGTCGGCGCGTCATCCGGCCACGTGGCCGGAGCATCCTCTGGACGAGGGGCACGCAGCAGCGCCACCAAGTCGTCGAGGAGTGTGCCCGACGACTCCGGCCATGTCCACGGCAAGCC
>JADMIN010000525.1 GCA_015478575.1 Ktedonobacterales bacterium
ACCAGCGAGAATCCCAGTTTTCTCAACATTCTCTTCCTTGCTAACAACGCGTCCGGTGATAGATGTAACCACAATCCCCGTTACAGGGAGACCAACAAAGGCTGCCGCAAGGTACGGGGTTCCTCCATGTATACGCGGTGGAGCATGCCAAACGGCATAGGGTCGGGGCGCATGTGGTCGCCTTCTGTATCCCAGGTCACGCTCCCACCACGCGACGGCGGGTCGCGATTCATGACCCGCACCATGACACACGGTACAGGCCAATGCCGCCTGGGGTAGGTATGCTTGTGCTCAAGGCACGTAGCAGCGCGGATAGATCGCGAGCGGCCCGCGAGACACGCAGTGAACGAGGAGCGAGGGCATGACAAGAGCGACACAGGCAGCGCGGGTGGCCACGACGCCCGCCCCGGCTGATGAGGCGATCGTCCGCGCGCGTGGGCTGGTGAAGCGCTACGGGCGTTTCACCGCCCTCGATGACGTCAGCCTGGAGGTCCGCCGTGGCGAGATCTTTGGCATCTTGGGGCCGAATGGCGCGGGCAAGACCACTCTGCTGGAGATTCTTGAGGGGTTGCGCGCCGCCGACGCTGGCGAGGCCCAAGTGGATGGGCTGGATGTGCGCCGTAAGCGCCGGGCCGTGCAGCAGCGCATCGGCGTGCAACTCCAAGCCACCACCCTCTTTGAGGAGCTAACGGCGCGCGAGACGGTGGCGCTTTTCGCCTCATTCTATCCCCGCGCGCTCGACCCTGACGCCTTGCTGCGCGAGGTCGCGCTGGAGGAGAAGGCGGACATCTATCCACAACTGCTCTCCGGCGGCCAGCGGCAGCGTCTGGCGCTCGCCCTGGCGCTGGTGAATGATCCCACGCTGGTCTTCCTCGATGAGCCGACGACCGGGCTGGATCCCCAGAGCCGGCGCCTCTTTTGGGAGACCATCCTGCGATTGCGCGAGCGCGGCAAGACGCTCGTGCTCACGACGCACTTCATGGATGAGGCCCAGACCCTCTGCGACCGCATCGCTATTCTGGATGCTGGCCGCGTCATCGCGCAGGATACGCCCGCGGGGCTGATTGGTCTGCTGGGCGCCAGCGCGACCATCGAGTGCGCGGTGGGGGCGTCCGCCACGGGCCAGCCGCCGGTCGGACCGGAGGAGGTGCGCGCGTTGCCGGGGGTAACCGAGGCGCGCGCGGGCACCGAGCGTCTGCTGATCTACACCGAGCAGGTGGAGCGCACCCTCGTCGCGCTGCTTCAGCTCGCCACGGCTCGCGGCGCCACGGTCGAGCATCTGCACGTCCACGCGCCGACGCTCGAAGACGTTTTCCTCAAGTTGACCGGCCACGCGCTGCGGGAATGAGCGCCGCCCCACGCTTTTAGGCGACCAATCGGCTTCAGGCGACCAATCGGCTTCAGGCGACCAATCGGCTTCAGGCGACCAGTCGGCTTCAGGCGACCAGTCGCCGCAATCCAACGATGACACTACGGAGGTATGCATCTTATGAAGGCATTCACGGCCATGGTCCGCGCGGGCATCACCATGCTGCGGCGCGACAGGACGCTCCTGATTACCAGTCTCGGACTGCCGCTGATCTCGATCTTCGTCTTCGGCTGGCTCTTTGGCTCAAGTGGCGCGCAGAAGCTGGCGTTGGGCGTGGTGGATGAAGACCACTCGACCGCCACGGCGCAGCTCGTGACACAGCTCCAGCGGACGGGCGCGCTGAATGTCAGCGCGGGCACGCGAGAGGCCGAGTTGCGCGCCCTGCGTGAGGGCCACCGTGGCTCGGTCCTGGTGTTGGACGCGGGCTTCGGCGCGGCGCTGGCCCAAGGACACGCGGCGGTACGAGTCTACTATGACCAGAGCAGCCCCATCGTCGCGGCAACAGCCCGCATGGCGGTGCAAAGCATCGTCGCGGGCCTCAATCAACAGGCGAGCGGCCAGGCCCCGCTGGTGAGCATCAGCGAAGAGGCCATCAGCGCCCGCGACCTCCGTCAGATTGATTGGCTCACGCCGGGCATGCTCGGCATGCTGCTGATGTATGCCAACCTGAACGTGGGCGGGCAACTCGTGCAGTGGCGCAAACAAGGCATCATGCGGCGGCTGGCGGTCACGCCGCTGCGGCCGAGTGTGCTGATCGCAAGTCAGGTGCTCTCGCGGCTGGTGCTCTCGCTGGCGCAAGGGGCGGCGCTGATCGCGGTGGCGATGGTGGTGTTCCAGGTGCGGGTGACGGGGAGCTGGGCCGCGCTGGTGGCGGCGGTGGCGCTGGGGTCGCTAGCGATGCTGGCGCTGGGGTTTGTGGTAGGCAGCTTCGCCAAAGATGCCGCGGTGGCGCAGGCGGCGTTCTTCCTGATCAGCTTCCCGATGATGTTCCTGAGCGGCTCGTATTTCCCGACGGAGGGCGCGCCAGCCTTCCTGACACCCGTCATCAAGGCGCTGCCACTGACCTATCTCAACGACGCGCTGCGTCAGGTAATCACTACTGGCGCGAACTTTGCTATCATTCAGTCGGATTTGCTGGTGTTGCTCGCGTGGCTCATCGTCGCGACACTGTTAGCGGCACGGGCGTTTCGCTGGTCATAAGCACGCGAATCGAGCGAACGCTATAGCCCGGTTGTGTGAGAG
>JADMIN010000526.1 GCA_015478575.1 Ktedonobacterales bacterium
CACTGATGGTGTGCAACGCCACGGCAACGGCGGCCAGACCGCGCGGGCGCTCTGCTGTCTGCCGGCGGTGGTGGGTCAGGTCGGTGTGCGTGGCGGTGGCCTCTCCTATAGCACCAGTGATTATGTGCGCTGGGATGCCGAGGCCGTGGGCCATGCCAGCGCATGCCCACCAACGCCGCGCATCGTGAATATGAACCGCCTTGGCGCCGCCCTGGCCGGTGAGGTGAGCGATCCGCCGCTCCGCTCGCTCTACGTCTTCTGTGCCAATCCCGTCGCCTCCTCGCCCAACGCCAGCCGTATTGTCGCGGGCCTCCAGCGCGCGGACCTCTTTACTGTCGTCCACGACCTCTTCCTGACCGATACCGCGCGCGCCGCCGATATCGTGCTGCCGGCCACCAGCCAGCTTGAGCAGACCGACCTGCACAAGCCCTACGGTCACCGCAACCTCCAATACAACGCGCCAGCCATCGCACCCCTTGGCGAGGCCAAGAGCAATTGGGACGTGACCCGCCTCCTCGCGGCGGCGCTTGGCTACGATGAGCCGTGGCTTCAGCAATCCGCTGAGGAGGTCATCGCGGAGGTCGTAGACGCCACCCGCCTCGGTAATCCGCTGCTGGAGAGCGTCACGATGGAGCGGCTGCGCGCCGAGGGCACGGTGCCATTGCGCTTCACGCCCGACAGGGAGGTGCCGTTCGCCGATGGCCGCTTCCCCACGCCGTCGGGTCGACTAGAACTCCGCTGCGAGGCGCTGGCGGCCCAGGGTCTCGATCCGCTGCCGGACTACATGCCCCCCGCTGAATTCACCAGGGCCAGGCGCGGTGAGAACGACGCGAGCGGACAACTGGTGTTGCTCTCCGGCGCCTCGCACCACTTCGTCTCCAGCAGCATGGCCAACGTGCCCAGCCTGCTGGCGAAGGCGGGCATGCCACACGTCGAGATCAGCCCAGTGGATGCCGAGGCGCGGGGTATCCGCGATGGCGACGAGGTAATCGTGGGCAATGCGCGTGGCGAGTGCCGACTGCGCGCCATCGTCACGGCCAACGTGCCGCCCGGCGTCGCCGTCGCCCCGAAGGGGCGCTGGGCACAGCTCAGCCCTGATGGCCGCAACGTCAACTGGACGACGTCAGACGCGCTGGCCGACCTCGCTGGCCAGAGCACCTTCCACAGCAACCTTGTCGCGATCCACCGCGCCTAACGGGACGGACGAAACGGGACGGACGAAACGGGACGGACGAAACGGGGGCGGTCACGCGAAGTGCAACGCTCTCCGCCCGCAATGTGTTCTCCTCTTGTAGACCCCCCCGAGAGGAGACGCGGCGCAATGGAGCATGATGAGTTGGCGGCGGCGCTGGCCACCCACCTCGACCGGCACTTCGAGCGGTTCGTCGTGGCCTATCAGCGACGCATCTATGCCTTCGCGCTACGCCTGACTGGCCAAGCGCAGGATGCCGAGGAGGTCGCGCAGGATACCTTTGTGCGCGCGTACCGGGCGCTGGCCGCCTATCCCACCGAGCGGGTGCGCACGCTGCGGCTCCAGCCCTGGCTCTATCAGATCGCGCTCAATATCGTGCGCAACCGGGTGCGCCCGCGGCGGCTCGTCATCACTCCGCTGGACGCATGCGGCGATGGTCCCCCTCTGGAGGTCGCGGACGACGCTGAGGCGCGGCCAGAGGCGCAGGCTGAGGGAGCGGAGCGCCGACGTGAGTTGGCCACGCTGGTGGCCAGCCTGCCGGAGCATTTCCGCGTCGCGGTGGTGCTCCGCCATGTCGAGGGCCGTACCTACCGTGAGATGGCCGAGATACTGGGCGAGCCAGAAGGCACCGTAAAATCCCATACGCACCGCGGCACCCTCCTGCTGCGCAAGTGGCTCACGGTCCAGCCGAGCGCGATGGGGTCGAGTGAGGTGAGACGATGAGTGAGAGAGAAGAGCGGCGCATGACGGCGGCGCGGCACCTGGTGGCGGAACTGCGTGACTTGGGCGGGGCTGAGCCTCCCGCCGCGCTGGCGCCCGCGATCCTGCGACAGGTGGGATTGGCGGATGCGTATGTGCCCATCGAGACACCGCTGGGGCGCATGTTTGTCGCCTTCAACGACGTGGGTATCTCGGCGGTGGGCTATGCCCCGACGGCCGCCGACTTCGCACGCGACTTCCGCCAGCGCTTCGGGCGGGCCGTCGCGGCGGCGGACAAGGCGCCCACATGGCTGGCGCGCGCGCTCGACCGCCAGCGAGATGGCGCGCGACAGGGCGCGGGGCGCGTGAAGCCGCGCTTGGACTTGCGTGGGCTTTCAGAGTTCGAGCGGGCGGTGCTGCTGAAGGCACTGGAAATTCCTCCTGGCGAGGTGCGCACCTATTCCTGGGTGGCGCGCGAGATCGGCCACCCGAAGGCGATGCGCGCGGTCGGCACGGCGTTGGCGCGCAACCCTATTCCGCTCTTCATTCCCTGCCACCGCGTCGTGCGGAGCGACGGCCACCTAGGGCGCTACACCCTGCTCAACGATGACGCCAAACGCACCATCCTCGCGGCGGAGGGGCTGGACCCCGACGCGCTGGAGGCCTTGGCGCGCCAGGGCGTGCGCTACCTGGGCAGCGATTCGACCCACATCTACTG
>JADMIN010000527.1 GCA_015478575.1 Ktedonobacterales bacterium
CACCGCCTGGCGTTGGTGGAAGGCGGGGAAGCTGCCGGGCCGCCAGATGGACACTGGCACCATCCTGATTGAGCCAGAAGCGGCACCAGTAGGCGCCAGCAGGCAGCAGGTAGCGATCTACGCGCGGGTGTCCTCTGCCGAGAACAACAGCAACCTCGATAGCCAGGCCGAGCGGCTTAGCGCGTACTGCGCAGCGCGGGGCTATCAGGTGGCAAAGGTGGTCAAAGAGGTTGGCTCCGGCGTCAACGACGCCCGCCCGAAGCTCTTGGCGCTCCTGGAAGATCAGGGCATTGGCCTGATTGTCGTGGAGCACAAGGACCGACTAACCCGCTTCGGCTTCCGCTATCTGGATACGCTTCTCAAGACCCAGGGGCGCGCCATCGACGTGGTCAATCAGGCCGAAAATGGCACAGCCGAAAATGGCACAGAGGACTTGCTGTCTGATCTGACCGCCATCGTGTACTCCTTCTGCGCTCGGCTCTATGGGCAACGGCGGGCGAAGCGCAAGACGGAGGTCATTGTGCGCGAGCTAGAGGCGAAGGGAGACGGCGATGCAACTGGTTGAGCAGCACGTCATCGCCCGCGCTGACCGGCGCTTTGCGGTGCTTGACCGTGCGGCCTTTGCCTCCAAGAACCTCTACAATGCGGCCACCTACGAACTGCGGCAGTCCTGCATCTTCCACGGCGTCTATCTGAGTTACCCCGAGATGCACCAGCGCATGAAGGACCACGACGCCTACAAGGCGCTTCCAGCCAAAGTCGCCCAACAGGTCTTGCGGGTGCTCGACAAGAACTGGCGAGGTTTCTTCGCCGCCCTGGAAGCGTGGAAAGCAGACCCGTCGAAGTTCCTGGGCCGGCCTCGTCTGCCGCGCTATAAGGAGAAGCAGCAGGGCGCAACCTGCTGGTCTACACCATTCAGGCACTCAGCATCCCAGCGCTGCGCAACGGCGTGGTCTGCCCATCCATGCTCGGCATCACCGTGCGGACGCGGCAGCGGAACATCCAGCAGGTACGTATCGTTCCCCGCATCGGCTTCTACGTCGTGGAGGTCGTCTACGAGCGCGAGCCGGCCCCGGCGGCCGTCACCCCCGCATTGCACGCAGGCGTAGACATTGGCTTGAACAATCTGGCCATGCTAACTTCAGACAAGCCGGGCTTTGTCCCGCGCGTCGTCAACGGGCGGCCAGTGAAGTCCATCAACCAATTCTACAACAAGCGGCGAGCGGAGTTGCGGAGCCGACTGGGGAACGTGGGTACGAGTCGGCGCCTGGAGTGCATCACTACGAAGCGCACGCGGCGCATTGATTGGTACCTGCACACGGCGTCACGCCGCATCATTGATCTGCTGGTGGCCGAGGGCATCGGCACGTTGGTGATCGGCAAGAACCCGCGCTGGAAACAGGAAGCCAACATGGGGAGGCGCAATAACCAGAACTTTGTTTCCGTCCCCCATGCGCGCTTCATTGAAATGCTGTCCTACAAGGCCGAGTTGGTGGGCATCCAGGTGCGGATCACCGAGGAGAGCTATACCAGCAAGGCCAGCTTCCTGGATGCGGACCCCTTGCCGGTTTACGGTGACGTGGCTAGCCCGGCATTCAGTGGGCGGCGCGTGAAGCGTGGCTTGTATCGAGCGGCGGATGGGCAGCACATCAACGCGGATGTGAACGGCTCGTACAACACCATCCGAAAAGTAGCTCCTGATGCCTTCGCGCAAGGGAGTAGAGGGTGCGTAGTTCACCCGATACGGCTTGCCGTATAAACGGTCCGCAGTTGTCTACGGATCAGAAACTATACTGCCCTCGTGGATTGATCTCTCTTTTCAGGAGTGCTGCCCTCATGCGCCCATTGCTTCCCCTCCTACAGGATGACCTCGCCAGCGGTCCCGCCAACTCACCTGAGGCTGTCTATCGTGAGCGGGCCACGCGCTTTGCCCAGTTGCGCGAGCACTATCGCCAGCGGAGCTATCGCACCGGCAATCTGACTATTGCCCTCTTTCTGGGCGCGCTGGCGAGCGTGATCGTGGGGGCGGTGCGCGGTTCGGCGCCGCTGCTGTTGCTAGCGCTGGCGCTGGGAATCGGCTTCGTGGGCGCGTTTGTGCATCAAGGTCAGCTCGATCGCCAGCACCGCCGCGCGACTGAGCTATGCGCACTCAACGAGGAAGGGCTGGCGCGACTACGCCGGGCGTGGTCGGCGTTGCCGCTGCGCCAGCCGCCGGGGGAGACACCCGACTCACCCTTGGCCGCCGACCTTGACCTGTTGGGGCATGCCTCGCTGCAACACCTGCTCTCCGGGACGGAGATGGCCGTGGGGCAGGACACGTTACGCCGTTGGCTGCTGGAACCCGCCGCGCCGGAGACCATTCGGGCACGCCAAGCCGCGGTGGCCGAACTGACGCCACTCTTGGAGTCGCGTGAGGAACTGGCGCTGGGCGGGCGGCTGATGGGTGAGGCCCAGGCATCCTACCTGCGTTTCCTCGATTGGGCGGAGGGCGCGCCGTGGCTGCGGGCGCGGCCCTGGCTGGTCTGGCTCACCCGCCTCCTGCCGGTGCTCACGCTCGTGGCCATCGTGCTCTCGGTGCGCGGGCTGACGCCCTATCCGCTCTGGCT
>JADMIN010000528.1 GCA_015478575.1 Ktedonobacterales bacterium
GATCTTTCCCGGCTGGAGGATCTTGAGTGAAAGCCCACGCCGCACGAGTTTGGAATCCAGCACGTCACGCACGCTTTTCAGGGTGAACTCGCTATTGGAGGTGATGGTGATTTTCTTCTTCTTCTCGTATTCGATTTGCGTCTTTGTGTCTTTGAGATCAAAGCGCGTCTCCACCTCGCGGCGCGTCTGGTCGAGCGCGTTCGCCAGCTCCTGCTCATCGAATTGCGACACGATATCGAACGAGTTCTCGGCTGTGGCCATGTCGTCTGTGCCCCTTCCGTGATAGTCACTCCACGTCTCGCATGCGCCATGATAGGGCGCTCTGTCGTTCGGAGTGCGACGCATGCCCCATTCTACCTCATGTCGCATGTTCTTTCATCACAGTATGCCAGCTATGGCGAGCCGCCCGCGGATACGCTCCTGGGCATGCACAGGTAGGCGGATTGCGCGGCACGCGAGGCACATGGCGACATGCGCTTTGCCGACGCAATCATCACGGGCTTGGCGTATCTGTCATCGCGCGCAATCGTTTCCGCTGAGGAGTGGTGGGTGGCCTAGCGTATATCCCTCACGGGCGGGCGTCACCGCCAAACCCGCACACGCGCAGGCGGGTGTAGCGCGCGGCGGGGCGAGCTAGCTCGCTCTTCATCACGGCCAGGTGATCGGTCTCCCAGCCGGCCAGCTTTACTTGGTACTGTGATTGGAGGGAGCTGCGCAGCCGGGCGTGGGTCGCGTCATCCAGCCGGTCCTTCACCCGCGCCAGCGTCAGGTGCGGTGAGAAGGGCAGCGCCTCTCGTGCGAAGCCGCGCGCCTCCAGCGCCTGAACTAGTTCCTCGCGTAACACGAGCAACTGGTGTGTGTGGCCGCCAATACCGGCCCAAATGACGCGCGGCGCTCGCTCCGACCCGAAGGTGCCCATGCCCACCACCTCCAGTCGCAGCGGCACAGCCCCCCGCACCACTAGCTCCGTGGCCTCTGTGACGGCGGCGAGCCGCGCATCATCCAGTTCGCCGAGAAAGGCCAGCGTCAGGTGCAGGCTGGCCGCGTCCACCCAGTGGATGGCTGGCAGCGCGCGCGCCAGCCGCTCCAGTGTGTGGCGTAGCGCCACGTGGACCTCGTCTGACAACTCGAGGGCGATGAATGTGCGCGTCATGGTTAGAATGTCCGTCTGGGGGTCTTTTGCCCCTTCTCTTTGAGAAACGAGAGCCAGACTTCGATGTCGAGCCGGGCCAGGCGACGCGAGAGCGCCGCGCCCCAGGCATAGAGGCCACGCTGGCGCTGCTCGCTGGTGAGCAGTCGGATGCGGAAGGTGCCATCGAAGCGCACGAAGATACGCAACAGGCGCGGGCGGCGTCCTCCTTCGTAGAGTTGGGCATGCACGTCTTTGTAGAGGGCAACGGGATCAGGTTCGCCCTCCGCGACTGGCTGGAGTGAGCGCCCATGTTCCGTGAGGAGCGCGGCGCTCTGCTCCTCGCGGGTAGCCAGCGTACGCAGGTGTGGCTCGCGGGCATTGCGCAGCACACAGCGCGCGGTCAGGCCGCGGTGCGGCGCGGCCTGCGTTGGCAGTCCATGCTCACTGAAGCGCGTCATGGCACTGATGAGGAGTGCGGTGTCGCGCCCCGCATCGGCGCTCAAGAGGGGGATATAATCGGGTGGTTGGTCCAGGCTCCCGTGTCGCCCTGCCTTCTTGAGCACGGCGGGGGCCACCTCCAGCGCGTGCAGACGCACCTGATCAGGCAGTAGCACCTTCTCCGGCACACCGGGAACGTGGTCAGCGAAGTAGCGGTTGCCTGTGGCGCGGCGCGCAAGCTCATGCCATTGGCTCGTGGCGATGGCGGACTGCATACGCGCGACCTCGCGGGATTTGTGGTAGGCCGCCTCCGGCCCCAATAGGTGCCGAGAGCCGCGAATCACCTCCACCGCCAGCAGAAACTGCACCAACTCGAGCGCGAAGGCCGTGGCGGCCTGCCGGGCAGCCAGGTCCTCATCACCATGCGCCCGCTGGAGACTCTGCGCGATTCGCTGGCGCTCCTCTCGCGGGCGCCGGGCGAGGGCGGCATGGGCAAGCTCGGTCAGATCATCGTAGTAGGTGACACGCACTACCTCGACATCCTGCGCGGATACCAGCAGCGGCAGGATCAGTTCGATATCCTCATGAAACTCTTTGATGGTTGTGGAGATACGCGGAATGAGCAGCGCGAGCACCAGCAGACCAAGCACCAGACACCCAGCGATCAAGGCCACCAGCACGCGCGTATCCAGCAGTTGGGTCAGCAGCGATGAGCCGAGATTGATGGCCAGGCTCAACAGCGTCGAGATGACCACGACGCTTACCAGCAGTTCCAACGCGCGCCCCTGCGCCGCGCGCGTCTCCTCGCGCAGCTCCGGCCCGCCTCCACCCCACTCGCTTCCCATGCTCTCCCCTTCTCCAGTTCGCGCGCCGGACATCACACCTCGCCAGGCACGCCTAGTATAGCATGCTGCGCGTAGGGGATACTGTCCCGTCATGTGTAACCGCTGAAGGTATATCTCTGTGGTCTAGGTGAGAGGTGGTCATAAATCAAAGCCACGCCGGCTTGTATGCTGGTGTGGCTGGTC
>JADMIN010000529.1 GCA_015478575.1 Ktedonobacterales bacterium
GTCGAAACGATGATGACGCACCATCCGCGGCCCGACGCGCTTGACCTGGCCGCCGCCATCAGCGGCCTGGTCGAGGCGGCCCGCTGGGCGCTGGCGGGCGACCTGGCGGTCTATCGCGAGATCCACCAGGCGCAATATCCGCTCGGTCCGGCGCTGGGGAAGATGCCGCCCCAAGTGGATGCCCTGTGGCAGGATATCGCCACGGTTGAGGGCCTGCCACCCGCGCCCGTGGGCGGGCTGAAGCAGGAGCAGGTGGTGGCCGGCGCGCTGTGGCTGGCCGCGCGCATCCAGAGCATCACGACGCGGTGTCAGGAGCGGTTGGCCACCGGGCCGACACGAGCGCATGGCGTCACGCTCGCCAGCCCGCCACAGGTGGTCGCGGTGGTGCGCGAGTTAGCCCTGATCGCTGGCTTCACCATCTGGTTCGGTGGGCTGCTCCAGCAGCGGGCCGCCGAGATCGTGGCGGGCCGCCCGATGGTCGCGGGCGTGCGCAGCGGGCAGCCGTGGCTCATGCCTACGGCGGAGAACGGCAACGCGCTCCCCAGCGGCGAGGAGCACGACGGAGAGGAGCGCGGCGTCGCGCGCGAGAGTGAGCCAGCGCGGCGGTAGCCGAATAGGCGGTAGCTAGATAGAGCGAGCGCGCGAGTGCGCGGGGGCAACGGACACCGCCCGCCACTCGCCGCCGAATACGGGCAGGCGCGTCACCAAGAGTGGTGTGCCTGCCCTTTTGCTCTTGTTGTCTATAGAACATCCATTCTATGCTTGGCCCACGGATCATGGTGAGCGGAACGCGGCGCCGTGCTGGCCCTGGGTCATGCTGGCCCTGGGCGCGGCGCCGCCACGCGGACGAGAAGGGGGCGGTATGAAAGCACGAGGGGCGCGGGCGGCGCGCCGGGCGGCGCCAGCCGAGGGGGCCGAGGGGTGGCTCGCCGAAGGAGCGGAGCGGCCAGTGATGGACGAGGAAGGGGCACGGGCGGGCGAGGAGGAGGCGCCCACGGGAGCCGTGATGGTGGCGCGGGTGGGCTACGCGCCGATCACGCGCGTGGATGCCGCGCGGCGCGAGATCGAGCTGTGCGCGACCAGCGAGACGGTGGATAGCCACGGCACCGTCTTCGACTACGCCGCCAGCACGGATGCCTTCACCCGCTGGATCGGCAACGTGCGCGAGATGCATGAGCGGCGCGCGGTGGGCAGCCGCGTGAGCGTGCGCTGCGACGACGAGACGCGCCAGATCTTCGTGCGCGTGCGCATCTCGCGCGGGGCGGGGGATACCTGGGAGAAGGTGATGGATGGAACACTGCGCAGCGCGAGCATCGGCGCCGCCAACGTCACCTGGGAGCGCCAGCGGCGGCGCGTGGCCGGGCACACCCGCTGGCTCGATGTCGCCACGCGCTACGACCTGGTGGAGCTGAGCCTGGTGGATAACCCCAGCAATCCCGACGCGCTGGGCATCACCTTCGTGCGCGACGCCCTGCCCGACCTGACGCTGCTGGACACGCTGGAAGACGACGCGCCTGCCGCCGACGTGCTAGAAGACGACACGCCAGCCGCCGATGCGCTGGAAGACGATGCGCTGGAAGACGACGCGCTGGAAGACGACGGGCCGGCCGTGTGGGCGTCATCCGCCCCGGTGGCCGCGCGGATGACCGTCCTCACCGCGCCACGCGCCGCGCCACGCGCGCTCTTGGAGCCACGGTGCGCGCGGGCGGAGGTGAGCGCGCCCCTCAATCCCGCCACGCCCACGCTCTGGTCGCTCGCGCGCGATGAGTCGGCGGTGGCGGTGGAGATGACCGCGGCGGCGGGCATGCGGGCGCGGGGGCCATTCAGCCCCAACGCGGCGGGCGCGCCGGATCTGGGCGTGCCAGGGCGGGCGGAGGCGCGGCCCACCAGTGCGCTGGGCCTGGCGCCAGCGGGCAACGCGCGCGAACGGTTCCACGCGGCGGCGCGGGCGATCCTGCTGGGCTGCGGCTGCCTAGAATGCGCGGCGGCGCTGGCGGCGCTGGATGACGCGCCAGCCGAGGAGGAAGCGGACGTGCCCAGCCTCGAGGGGCGCGCCCACGCGGAAGCGGCTACCGGCGCGCGGCATGCGCGCGAGGCGGCGCTGGCGCGCGCGGTCACGGCGGGCCTCCACGCCAGCGCGGCGCGGCTGGAGCGGGTGGATGCCGGGCTGTGCGAGTTGCGCACGCTGCTGGCGACAGCGGCGGGGCGGACGGATGGCACGCTGGATGGGCTGCGGGCGCGGCTGGAGGCGCTGGAGGCGCAACCGCTGCCGGATGGTCCGGTGGCGCGCGCCGTCGAGAAGGTCCACGCGCTCGCGCCCAACGCGCCGGACAGCGCGGGCGGGCCGCTGGCCACGGCGCAACAACTGCGCGCGCTGGAGTCGCTGGCCGGGCGGCTCACCGATCCCCAGGCGCAGATCGCGGTCGCGGCGGAGATGATCCGTCTGCGCCAGAGCTAAGGACCGTCGGTGGGAGAGAGAAGTAGGCACCCGCGCTGGCGGGTAGGTAGGTGTGAGGCGGAAGTGGAGCGAAAGGGGAACACAGAATGCTGAATGGAGGGTATCAACCAGGGCCGGGGGGGTCGAGGATCAGAGAAGA
>JADMIN010000530.1 GCA_015478575.1 Ktedonobacterales bacterium
TGTGCACGTCAAGGGAAAAGTGAGCCAAGTGATGTTGGAAAACTGAGCCACGTCCCTCCTCGGGTCGTTGGGCTTCCTCGTCACCGGGACTTCCTCGGGCTACTCGGTCGTCGTCAGGGTGGCCACCGCCTCAGCCTGGCGCTGAAGACTTTGGCGGAAGCGAAAACTCTCTCCTTCTAGAACCAGAATATGGCCGCGGTGAATGAGGCGGTCCAAGAGCGCCGCCGTCAGCCGCTCCTCGCCAAAGATCTCTGTCCACTGGGCAAAGGGGAGGTTGGAGGTCACCGCGACACTCGCCCGCTCGTAGCGGTCGGAGAAGAACTGAAACAGGAGCTCGGCCGCCTGGCGCGCGAAGGGCAGGTAGCCCAGCTCATCGACCAGGACCAGATCGAACCGGCGATAATGGGCCAACAGACGCGGCAGGCGCAACTCTTTGTGGGCGACCTCCAGTTCAGTGGCTAGGGTGGCGGCCGAGCGAAAGAGCACGCGGTAGCCCGCCAGGCAGAGGGCACGCCCCAAGCCAATCAAGAGATGCGTCTTGCCGAGCCCGCTGGGGCCAATGAATAAGATCGGGTCATGGGAGACGAGGAAGGCGCCCTGCGCCAGTTCCAGCAGGCGGGTCTTGGGCACCGAGGGGACCAGCGCGAACTCGAAGTCCTCGAGCCGTTTGTCGGTGGGAAAGGCCGCCGCCTTGAGCCGCTGGCGCAATTGGTTCTCATGGCGCTGCGCCACTTCCTGTTCGAGCAAGGCTTGCAGATAGCCCAAGTAACCCAGCCCCCGCTGTTCGGCTTCCCGGGCCAGCGGCCCGCACTCGCGCGCCAGCGCGGGCAGGCGCAGCGACTTGAGGTAGGTGTGGACCAAGGCGAGCTGAGCGTCCTCGCTTGCCGCCCCACTCGCCCCCGCTGCCGGAGTCGCCAGCGAGCCCTTCCTCCGTTCGCTCATGCTCGGACCTCCTCCTGCGCCACCGCTGGCACGGCCAACAGGCGGTTATAGCGCCGCAAGTCGGGGACGGGCAACGCGAGCTGGTAGGTGGGATAGCGCGTGGCATCCAGGGGAGTGGCGGGCGGCGCCTCCGTGAGCCAGGTCAGCAATTGCCCCACCGTGTCGGCGCTCCAGTTGGGCTGCTCGGCCGCCAGCAGCAGCGCGCCGTCCACCTCCGCGAGCGGGTGGGCGGTGGCCAAGTCGAGAATACGGGCAAACGCGTGATTGCCGTCGGCGCGTCGCGCGACCAAGTCCTGGCGCAGTTGCTCCCAGTGCAGCGGCAGTTGCCCGGTCGCCAGCGCCTGGCGCAGCGCGGAGGCGAAGGGCACGGCAAAGAGCTTGTCCAGCAGCAGCCGCACGTAATGCCGCCAGTCTTCGACCACCTGACGCTTGGCGTACACGCGCAGATGTTCGGCAATGAACTGCTCGCCGGCAAAGAGCCGCACGCGAAACGGATCCGCCTTGAGCAGCAGCCGGTGGTAGGCATACTGGATCGGCACCGAATACTCGTTGGTCTCAAAGCGCACCCGCCCCGTCGAGCGCGCCACGACCTCGCGCACCACCCCAATCTCGGGCGGATGCGCCGGCAGTGGGCCCAAGGCAGCCTGCTCGCGGGTGAGGCGCTCGGCAATGGGGGTGCTGCGCCCCGCCATGGTGCGCTGGTGGTCCTCCTGGCAGCGCTGGCGCAACTGCGCATTGAGCGCCTCTAGACTGCTGGTTTGGGGAATGGGAACCAGATAGGTGCGCCGGGCGTAGCCGACCAAGTTCTCGACGCTGCCCTTCTCCCAGCCGCTGCGCACGTTGGCAAAGATGGCCTCGAAGCCATAGACGCTGTGGAAATGCAGAAACGTCTCCTGCTCGCGGCGCAGATGCCCGCGCAGGATCTGGTTCACCGCCGCTTTGAGGTTGTCGTAGATCACCGTGCGCGGCACACCACCCCAGAATTCGAAGGCGTGGCGCTGGCCAAGCAAGAACGCCTCCTGCCGTTGGGTGGGAAAGACCTCAAGAAACATCGCGCCTGAAAACCGCAGGCGCCCGACCAGAAACGGCAGGGTCACCGCCTGGCCGTTGAGCTCGACCGCCGCCTCCCCAAAGTCAAACTCGGCGCGCTCCCGCGGTTCAAACACGAGGGGCACGTAGGCTGGCTTCTGCACCTGCCGCTCCCGGCGCACCAACTGGCGCACCGTCGACTCGGCGGCCTCGATGCCCAGGTGCTGCAACTCGCGCCACATCCGCCGCGCAGTCCACTGCTGCTTGGGCTTCCAGCGCTGTAGCCGCTGGTTCTCTTGCAGCCACCCCTGAATGTGGGGCAGGGCCACTGTCGCCACCGGCGCTTGGGGCTCCCCGCGGCGCCGATATCGCCGCTGTGCGGCCTCCGCCGGCTCCTGGAGCAATTTGGCCACGGTATTCCGGGACATGCCAAAGTGCTCGGCGGCCTCGCGCTGGGTGTGGCCTTGCACCTGCACAAACACCCGTACCTCATCTCGTCGTGCCACGTCGTACACCTGTCTACCTCCGCTCGCTGAACCTTTTCCTCAGCGTAACGGAGGACACCGGCCGTGGCTCACTTTTGCTACATCACTTGGCTCTCATTCACAATAGCGTTCACA
>JADMIN010000531.1 GCA_015478575.1 Ktedonobacterales bacterium
GGACACCTGGGACCGATTCACCTGCGGGCGAGCGTGCATGAGACGATCTGGGGCGGGCGGGCGCTGGCCGACGTGGCGGGCAAGGCGCTGCCAGCGGACGCGCGGGTCGGCGAGACCTGGGAGACAGAGCTGACCAACGCCGCCATCAACGCCCCCTATGGCGGGCGAACGCTCGGCGAACTGGTTGAGATCTATGGCGAGCGGCTGACGGGCACGCGCGCCCAGCAGGTGTGCGGGCCGCGCTTTCCCCTCCTGGCGAAGTTCATTGACGCCCAGCAGCGGCTCTCGGTGCAGGTCCACCCCACTGATAGCTACGCGGCGGAACATGAGGGGGGGCAGCTTGGCAAGACGGAGGCTTGGTACATTCTGCGCGCCGAGCCAGGCGCGACCGTTCTCTATGGCCTGAACCGCCACACCACTGAGGCGGAGGTCCGCCGCGCCATCAGCGAACAGCGCTTGGAAGAGTTGTTGCGTGTCTATGAGGTGGCGGCGGGCGATGTGATCTTTGTGCCAGCGGGAACGGTGCATGCTATCTGCTCCGGCGTCGTGCTGTACGAGTTGCAGGAGTACTCGGATATCACCTATCGGCTCTATGACTACGGGCGATCGCGGGCCGATGGCACGCCGCGCGCGCTGCATGTGGAGCAGGCGCTGGCGGTGATGCGCTATGAACCGGCGGCTGCGGTGCGGGTGCTGCCGGTCGTGCGCGAGGAGACACGGGCGCGTGGCTGCCGTGTGCTGGTGGGGTGTCGCTATTTCGTGCTGGAGGAGTGGCACGTGGATGGCACGGTCGCTGAACATACGGAGGCATCCAGTTGCCAGATCGTGACGGTGCTCGGCGGGTCGTGCGCTGTCACGTCTGAGGCGGGGCACGTCACACTTGGGCTGGGCGAGACGGCGGTGCTGCCAGCGGCGATGGGCAGCTATACCCTGCAAGGCAGGGGAGCGCGCCTGGTTCGCTCGTATGTGCCCCAGGAGGAGGACGCGGCGCTACGCGCGTGGCAGGGGGGTCAGTTGGCGCCCGTCACCCCGTGATCTGCCCAGTACGCGCGCACCCGCTCATAGTCTTCGGGGGAATCCACATCGAGCGCGGCGGTCGGTGGGCCAAGCTCGATGAGTCGCAGCCGCGCGGAATGGCGCGCTAAGATCGAGCGGCCGCCTTCATCGCCCTCCAGCGCATAGACCTCAGTGAAGAGCGCGCGCGGGAAATAGACTGGCGTGCCTCTTTGGCCGCCATAGGTTGCCGCGTGTGGGTCGTCTGGGTGCTCGCGGGCGGCGGTGATGAGGCGATCGAGCATGGCCGTGGTCACTAGTGGCTGATCACCGAGGAGCACGAGTGTGCCGAGCGACGACTGCCGCTCGCTGTCGCGGTAGGCCATCAGCGAGACGCCAGCGCGCAGGGAGGTGGCCATGCCCTGCGCGAACGCGTGGTTATACACCTCCTCCCAGCGCCCAGTGGGCAGCGCCGCCCGCACCGCGTCGGCCTCGTGCCCCAGCACCACGACGACAGGTTCCGCGGCGCTCGCGCATGCTGCCGCGACGATGTGCGCGAGGATGGGGCGGTCGCCGAGTGGGAGCAGCATCTTCTGCTGTCCCATGCGGCTTGACTGCCCGGCGGCGAGGATGAGCGCCGCGATGGCGCGCTGCTCTGGCATAGTCTCCTCCAAGATGCACGCTCTCGACTACCCCTGGCATGCCCTGCGCGACGCCGTACGGAATCTGTACCGCCGCACTGAGGACATTGTACCATCAGTGGAACAGCGAGCCACATGGCACGGCTCGCGCCGAGGAGGGAAGCTCGACCTATGTCTGAAGAGTCCACGATGGGCGCGCGCGATGCGGATAGCCCGCGGTGGCAGACGTGCTACGAAGCGGCACGACGCTTGCTAGATGATGCTACCACGCTGGCCGCGTTGGCGCGGGCGGTGGCGCGTCTGCATCCAACCGCGCCGCCGACCGCCGAGATCATCGCTGGCGCGGCGACCCTGCGTGAGGCGCGGCGGGTCGGAATGCTCCCCGGTTCATTCAACCCCCTGACGGCGGCCCATGTGGCGCTGGCGGAGGCGGCGCGGTCCGCCGCTGGCCTGGATCACCTGGTCTGGCTCTGCGCCGCGCGCACGGTGGATAAGGAGCGGGTGGAGCGCGCGGCCCTGCCTGATCGGCTGGCGCAACTCGTCGCGTATGCGCGTACCCAGCCGGGCAATGCGGTCGCGCTGACGAATCATGGGTTGTATGTAGATGAGGCGCGGGCGCTGCGCGAGCATCTGACGGCCCAGGCCGCGCTCTTCATTCTCGTGGGCTTCGACAAACTGCCTCAGATGCTCGACCCCCGCTACTACACCGACCGCGAGGCGGCGCTGACGAGGCTTTTCGCGCTGGCGCGGGTGCTGGTGGCGCCCCGGGCGGGCGCGGGCCAGGCGGAGCTGGTGGCGTTGCTCGCGCGGCCTGAGAACCAGCGTTACGCGGACATGGTGGGCTATGTGCCTCTGCCGGTGGCCTCTGCCGAGGAATCTTCGACGGAGGCGCGTCGCCTCGCCGCTGAGCGTGGTGGGCAGGCGGCGGATGCCGCGTTGCGTGCCCTG
>JADMIN010000532.1 GCA_015478575.1 Ktedonobacterales bacterium
CCTGGTAGATAGCGAGATCCTGGTAGATAGCGAGATCCTGGTAGATAGCGAGATCCTGGTAGATAGCGAGATCCTGGTAGATAGCGAGATCGTTGCAGTCAGGTGACGGGCGATGAGGCACCCGTCACGAAGGTCCGCGCCCCGACGACCATCGGATGCGGCGGCCCACGCCCGCGGAGGCTATTTCTGGCGCAGGAGACGGGATGAGTTTGCCAAGATGCCCAGATCTGGCAGCGATTGCGCCGCCGCCGCGAAGATGGGTGGCAAAAAGCCGAAGGCCGCGAGCGATAGCCCCAGCACGTTGTACACCGCCGTGAACCCGATATTGAGCCTGACAGTCCGCATGGTGCGGCGAGCGATGCGGAAGGCGTCGGGTACGAGCATCCAGTCGTCACGCAAGAGGGCGATGTGCGCCGCCTCGGTGGCGACGGTGGCGCCCGCGTCCCCAATGGCGATGCCCACGTCGGCCTGCGCGAGCGCGGGCGCGTCGTTCACGCCATCGCCCACCATCACCACGACGTGGCCGCGCTGCTGGTACTCGCGCACCACGGCGATCTTGTCCTCCGGCAGGAGGTTCGCGCGATATGTGACGCCGAGCGGCTCCGCGAGGGACGCGGCGGCACGCGCATTATCGCCCGTCAGCAGTTCGATGTGGCGAATGCCCAACTCACGAAGAGCGGCGAGCGCGGCGGGCACTTCAGGCCGCGGCATATCGGACGCCGCCAAGACGCCGACTACCTCGTCGTCCCGTCCCACGAAGAGCAGCGCCTTGCCCTGCGCCTCAAGCTGGGCCAGCGCGGCAGACTCATAGGGCGCTGAGACAAGGCGACGGTTGCCCACCGCGACGGCGCGCCCCTCCACCTCCGCGCGCACGCCCAACCCTGGCAGCGCCTTGAAGTGCGCTGGCTCATACACCAGCACCGCGCGCTCGCGGGCAAGCATGCGGACGGCCTCTGCCAGCGGATGCTCGGAGTACTTGTCGGCTGACGCCGCGAGGCTGAGCACCTCCTCTTCGCTCGCGCCGCCCACAGCCACCACGTCCGTAATCCACGGCCGTCCGAACGTCAGCGTCCCTGTCTTATCCAGCAGCACCACGTCCGCGCGCGCCAGTTGCTCCAGGTATTTGCCGCCCTTGACGAGTATCCCTCGCTTGGCGGCGGCGCCCACGGACGCGAGCATGGCGATGGGGGTCGCCAGCGCGAATGAGCACGAGCACGCCACCACCAGCACGGCGGCGGTGGCCAGCGGGTCGCGTCGCAACGCGAAGGTCAGTGCGGCGATGGTCGCCACGACGGGCAGATAGTAGGTGGCGAATGTGTCGGCGATGCGCTGCACATCCGCGCGGTTGGCTTCGGCTTCCTCCACCAGCCGCACCACCCGCCCGAAGGTCGAGTCCACGCCCACATGCGTGGCACGCACGCGAATGCTGCCGAGGCGGGCAAACGTGGCGGCGAAGACACGCGCACCTGGCCCCACCTCCACCGGGAGCGGTTCGCCGGTGATGGCCGCCTGGTCAACCGTTGCCTGCCCGCCCAGCACCTCGCCATCCACCGGGATGCGCTCGCCCGGCCGGACGATCACCGTTTCCCCCACGCCGACATCGGCGGCGGCCACCTCCACCTCCTGCCCGTCGCGTTCTACCCGCGCCGTCTGGGGCGCCAAGGCCGTCAGGTCTTTGAGGGCGCGCCGCCCGCGCTCGGTCGTGAAGCGTTCGGCGTAGTCGCCCACGCGCATGAAGAATACGATGATGACAGCGGTCACCCACTGGCCCACCAGCAAGGCCGCGAGCACGCCCACACTCATGAGGGTATGGGAGATGACCTTGCCGCGCAGGGCCGCCCGCGCGACGTTGACAAAGATGGGGTAGCCCGCGAGCAGCACGACAGCCAGCCCAACGGGCCAGGGAACACGCGCGGTCACCGCCCCAAACAGGCCCAGCCACACCCCCAAGACGACGACCAAGAGCACGACACCGAATACGATGCCCAGCAGGGTAAGCACCGCGCGGGTGAAGTGTGCGGCGCTGGCACGGGAGGATGGCTCCACTTCGCCCGCGGCGGCAGGCACGGAGTACCCCGCGCCCTCGATGGCCTTGCGGATGGCGGGCGTGTCCACCTGCGCGGGGTCAAGGTGGACGATGGCCTTCTCGGACGCCAGGAGGACGCTCGCGGAGCGCACGCCGGGCAGCGATTCGATCGCCTCGCGAACGTGGACGGTGCATTCGGCGCAGTCCATGCCCCGCACGGGTACTTCAATGGTGCGTAGCTCGCGCTGGGGGTGATCGGTGGTCGTGCTAGTCGTCACAATGTGCCTTCCTATCCAGGCGTGCTGCCGATCCGTGCGAACAGCAGGCGGAGCATGGCAACGAAACGTAGGTGCCGCCAATTGAGTAGCAGGAATCCGGCGGCGAGGGTCAGATAGAGCCAGGCGATGATGAGGCGAATACCCCCGATAGGGATGAAGAACTGGATGAAGAATAGCACGGCGAGCGCGGCGGCTCCGCGCAGGCTGAGGCGGAAGGTGAGCAGCAGCGTCAGCCCGAACACGGATTGGGCCGCCGTCAGGAAGATCT
>JADMIN010000533.1 GCA_015478575.1 Ktedonobacterales bacterium
ACCTTATAGAGGAGGGGCAGGGCAAGAATCTGTTTGAGGCGGGGTAAGGGCATGAGCGCATGCCCGAAATCCGCATGCTGGCGCACGGCGGTGTTCTCGTTCATTTCAGGCTCCTCCTCTCGAGGCGCACCCGCATTGTACCCCGGATGGGCTGCCCTGTCAAAGCCCGCCCACCTCCATTCCGGAATGGGAGCCTCAGCTCACAGCGGACAGCGGGGCAGGCCCATAAGCCGATGGGCGCCGCGAAGCGGATACCGCACAGACGCGGATACCGCACATTAGCGCCGGAGGGTAGTAGCGGCGAGCGCTTGGCGGCGGCGCACGCGGCGGAGGTGCCATGTCCCACCGATACCCGCGAAGAGAGACAGCGCGAGCGCGAGGAGCACCCAGCCAGCGAGCGCGTCAGGAATGCCGGCGATGAGACCTGTGAAGAGGCGCATCTCACGCCGGATGACCACTCCCAGCCAGAAATACGCGGCGGACCAGATCACGGCGGCGATGGCCGCGCTTGGCGCATACACGCGATAAGGCACCTCAGCAAGGCCCGCCATCACCGTCGTCGGAATACGCAGGCCGGGGATGAGCCGCCCCAGCACAATGGCGAGCGGTCCATGCTGGCGAAACCAGCCCTCCATGCGCTCCAGCCGACGCTCATTCAGATGCGCGTATTTGCCATACTTCGCGATGAGCGCCCGGCCACCACGGCGCGCGGCGTAATAGAGGACTGAAGAGCCAATGAAGACGGCGGCGCTCGCCACGGCCACCACCGCGACATCATACAAAAAGGATTGGCGGCGCTGCTCGCCAGCGAGCATGACGAGCATATCGCCAGGCACGGGCAGGGGAATACCGCCCTCTTCAAGGGTGAGCAGGCCAAAGAGGGCCGGAAACTCATGCCGCATGAAGAGCGCGAGCACCAGATGTGCGAGGTCATGGATCAGCCGCATGCCTGCCTCGTCGTTCGCCTTCTGTGGGAGGCACCATCCACTAGTCCATCCCTATTGTCGCATATCTCGTGATATCGGCAAGAGGGAATGGAACTTTCATGGTCCAGCGGTTCGCCGCGTGGCGCCTCACCGTGGCGCCTCACCGTGGCACCTCACCGTGGCACCTCACCGTGGCGCCTCACCGTGGCGCCTCACCGTGGCGCGGACTCAGCCAGTGGGAGGGTGAGGCGGAACTCGCTGCCTGAGGGCGTCGCGCTTGCGCTGGTGTCTGTCTTATGCAGCCAGAGGCGGCCACCTAGGCGCTCCGCCACGTGGCGACTGACATAGAGACCCAAGCCCAGGCCAGAAAGGTTGCGCGTCTGGGCTTCCGGCGCGCGATAGAGATACGCGAAGATGCGCTCGCGGTCAGCCTCGGCGACCCCGATGCCGCGATCACGGATCGTCAGGAGCGCATGCTGGTCTGCCCGCTCCAGGGTGATGCTGATGGGGCCACCGCTGGGACTGTAACGAGTCGCGTTATCGAGCAGGTCGCGGATGAGCTGTGCCACCCGATGGGCATCCCACTCACCCACCAGTGGCGCCACCGTCGCCGTCACCTGGTAGTCGTGCTCAGGGGAGAATAGGCGCCAGCGCTCCACCTGCTGTTCCACCAGCGCAACGAGATCCGTTGGCTCAACCAGCAACTCCAGCCGGCCACGACGGATACGCGCGGCATCATGCACTTCATCTATCATCTCCGAAAGGCGCATGGCCTGCTGCTCGATGGCCTGAGTGGAGCGCAGCACCGATGCGGGGAGCGCGTTCTTGCGCGACTGGCGGATCAGGAGTTGGGCGTAGCCCTTCACCGACGTGAGGGGACTGCGAAGCTCATGGGCCATCAGCGAGAGGAACGCATCGTGTGCCTGTCCCTGTGTCTCCTCAGCCGCCACCGCGCGCAGCGCTTCGACACGCGCGCCAACCGTCAGGCTGAGCGCATGCGCGAGCGGCAGCCACGAGGCACCCGCCACCGACTCAGCGGGCGCGGCGATCACCACGCCCGCCAGCCCCTCGCCAGCGGATACGCCGAGCACCAGCAGGCGCTCTGGCTCCGCCTTCGATTGCCCCACAAGCAGCGCATGGACGCGGCGCAGTGATGCCCAAGCCGATTGGCCCGGCGTCACCTCGGCCTTCGCGGTCGCGACGAGTGCGGCAACCGCTGCCCACAGGCGTCGGGCTTGCGTCGGTGTCAGCGCTATCGCACGCACTGGGCCACCGACCACGCGGAGCGTACCTTCGGCGGTGGGCGCGAGGACCACGTGCGTGACAGCGCCCGCAAGCTCACCCACGCCAACCACGAGCGCGCCCAAGAGGGCATCTTCTTGCGCCTGCGTGCTCGCTGGTGCGGGAACGGCGGTGCGGCGCCGCGCGGCCCGCGATGGCCGGGTGAGCGCGCACGCCACTCGCGCACTCCGCGCGTCCGCCAGCTCACGCTCGTGGCGATCGAGCAATGCCGCCAGCACGTCCGCCAAGATGGCGAACGCCTCGCCAGGAGAAGTGCCACGGGTGTCGTGGGAGATCTCGCTCACGACCACACCGAGAAGGCGACCTTGCGCGCTGTGCAGCGGGTG
>JADMIN010000534.1 GCA_015478575.1 Ktedonobacterales bacterium
GCCGACGAAGATGAAGACGTCCGCCGCCAGCAGCAGGGAATTGCCGCTCTGCAGGCCGCCCGTGATCGCCTTGAAGATCGCCGTCAGGTCAGTCGAGCCAGTGGCGCCATAGAGTAGCGCCATGCCATAGAGCAGGATGGCCGAGGACATCGCGCCGAGCAGCACGTATTTCACCGCGGCCTCAGCCGAGCGCGCATCGGTGCGCGAGAGACCGGCGAGGATGTAGAGGGGAATGCTGGTCAGTTCGAGCGCGATATAGATCGAGATCAGCTCGCCGGTGCTCGCCATGAGCATCATGCCGGCGAGCGACATCAGGATGATGCTATAGTACTCGCCCGGCGTCGCCCGTAGGTACTTCTCGACGTACTGATACGAGACGAGAATGACGGCGAAGCCGATCATCAGGAAGAGCAGCTTGAAGAAGATGGCGAAGTTATCCACGAGCAACATGTCGAAGAAGCTGCTGGTGGGACGGGGGCCGAACCAGTTGAAGGCGAGCGAGAACGTTGCCGCCGTCGGCACCGCCAGCCCAGCCAGCGCCACCGCCCAGACCAGCGTCTTGCGCCGCGTTACGAGATCCAGCCCAAGCACCAGAAAGCTCAGCAGCACCAGGCTTAGCTCTGGGGAGAGCATCCAGAGAGATGTTCCGCTGATGTGATTCACAAGACGACTCCTACCTTGGACGGAAGATCAGCGCGCGGCGACGGCCTGGACGGTCGTCAGCATGTGTTGCAAGCTGGGCGTGAGCAAATCCACTAATGGCTTGGGATAGATGCCGACGAAGAGAATGACCAGCGCCAGCGCCACGAGCGGGAAGGCCTCGCGCGGTGAGGCATCCGTCAGCCAGCTCCACTTCTTGTTCAGTGGACCGTAGAAGGAACGCCGCAACATCCAGAGCATATAGCCAGCAGTGAGGACCACGCCGAAGGCCGCGGCGACCGTCGGGCCAGGCAGCAGCGCATAGGTGCCGGTGAAGACGAGATACTCGGCGACGAAGCCGCTGAGTCCGGGCAGGCCAAGCGAGGCGAAACTCGCCACTGAGAAGAGCAAAATCAGCAATGGCATGCGCTTGGCGATGCCACCGAAGATGTCGATATCGCGGGTGTGCGCCTTGTCGTAGAGCACGCCGACGCTGAAGAAGAGCATGCCGGTGATGGTGCCGTGGGTGAACATCTGGAGCGTCGCGCCGGTCAGCGCGGCTTGGCGATAGGCCAGGCTCGCCGAGGAGGCGACCGCCGCGCCGGCCACGCCCAGCAGCACGTACCCCATATGGCTCACACTGGAGTAGGCGATCATCTTCTTCATATCGCGCTGGACCATCGAGGCGCCCGCGCCCCAGAGCACATTCACCGCCGCCAGCACCCCCAGCGCGGGGGCGAAGAGCATCGCGCCGTTGGGCACGAAGCCCAGGCAGATGCGGATCAGGCCATAGGCGCCCATCTTGAGCAGGACGCCCGCCAGCAGCACGCTCACCGCGGTTGGTGCCTCGGTGTGCGCGTCGGGCAGCCAGGTGTGCAGTGGCCACATGGGAATCTTCACCGCGAAGCCGGTGAAGAGCAGTAGAAAGATCACCAGCGGCAGCGAGATCAGCCCACCAGGGATCGGCAGACTGCCCCCCAGGCGTGCGCCCGCGCTGGCCAAGAAGCGGAAGTCAGCGGTCGTGGAGCCGGTCGAGAAGTAGAGCAGGAAGATGCCCGACAACGTAAAGACCGAGCCAATCAGCGTGTAGAGCAGGAACTTCCAGGCGGCGTACTCACGCCGCGCGCCGCCCCAGATGCCGATGAGGAGGAACATCGGGATCAGCTCGACCTCCCAGAACAGGATGAAGAGGAAGAGGTCGAAGGAGGCAAAGACGCCCGCCACGCCGGTCTCTAGGATCAGCAGCAGGGCCATATAGAGCTTCTGGCGTCGCTCGATGCGCCAGGAGCCGATCACCGCGAGGAAGGAGAGCAGCGCGTTGAGGATCAGCATCGGCATGCTCAGGCCGTCGGTGCCTAGCTCGTAGTCCACCTTGAAGTGGAAGTCGCCGACACGGACATTGATCCACGGCACTTGCTCCAGCCACTGCGGATTCGCGACGGTGCCAAAGTTGGTGGCGCCGCCGTGGAGCAGGCCGAAGTAGAGCCAGAGGCTCAACAGAAAGACCACGAGCGTGAAGGCAGCGGCGATCCAGCGCGCGAAGCGGTCTGGCGCCAGCAGCGTGATGATGCCCGCGAGGAGGGGCAGGAAGACGATGGCGGTCAGCATGGTGAAGCTCCTCCTTTCCCCCTCACCGGGATACGCCGGTCACGGCCAGGAAGACCGCGATCAGCAGGATCATGGCGCCGCCAAAGAGCGCGGCGCCGTAGTTCTGTAGAAAGCCCGTCTCAGAGCGCCGCGTCACCTCGCCGATGCCACGGATGGCGTTGGCCGAGCCGTTGACCACGCCATCAATGACCACGCGGTCAAAGCCGGCGGCGAAGCTGGAGAGGCCAAGGACGAGGTAGCGGACGATGCCGCCGTAGAGGTCATCGAGGTAATACTTCTTCTTTAGCACGCGGTAGGAGAAGGCGC
>JADMIN010000535.1 GCA_015478575.1 Ktedonobacterales bacterium
TAGATCGAGTCGGTGGAGAGAGGATAGGCTATGGAGGCAGAATGGCAGGCTGCTTATCGGTTCGCCTTTGTGATGGAGCAGACACTGGGGCACCGCGCGCACTTCCACACCCTCTCGCGATTGGTAGAGGAGGATGTCTCGGTCGTGCCCGTGTGGCTGCCGATAGAGTTTGCCGGGGTGGGCTGGCCAACGCGCGTGCCTGGCATCCGGCGCAACTGGTCGGCACGCGCGAGCTTGCTCGCCTGGGATGCCGTACACCATGCGCGCCATCAGCGGCTCGATGCCATCTTCTATCATACGCAGGTCACCGCCCTGCTCTCGCCGCTCCAGCGCGCCGCCCCGGCGGTTCTCTCGCTGGATGCCACGCCACGCAACTACGATACCGTGGGGCGCGCCTACGGCCACGCCTCCGGCGGCTGGGCCGAGCGGCTCAAGTTGAGCATCAACCGTGCCGCGTTCGCTCGCGCTGCGGCGCTCGTCACCTGGTGTGACTGGGCCAGAGATTCGCTCATCCAAGACTATGGCATCGCCCCAGAGCGCATCACGACGCTCGCGCCGGGGGTGGATCTGGCGCGCTGGCAGGATCCCGCCGCCGCGCGGCAGGCGCGCCTGGACCGGGGAGGCCGTCCGCGGTTGCTCTTTGTCGGCGGTGATTTCGCGCGCAAGGGGGGCGAGCTGCTGTTGGAGTGTTTCACGCGCGATTTCGCCGAGCGCTGCGAGTTGTGGCTGGTCACTTCAGCGTCCCTTGCGCCTCGACCCGGCGTCCGTGTCTTCTCGCAGATCACGCCGGAGAGCGGAGAACTGCCGCGACTGTATGCCGAGGCTGATATCTTTGTGTTTCCCACGCTCGCGGACTGTGCGCCGTTAGTGGTGCCCGAAGCGATGGCCGCCGCCCTGCCAGTGATTTCTACCTCGGTCGGTGCCATCCCAGAAATGGTGGAGGATGGCGTGACGGGGCTGCTGATCGAGCCAGGAAGCCGCGAAACTCTGCGCGCGGCCATCGAGCGTCTACTCGCCGCGTCGGAGGTGCGCACGCGCCTGGGTGACGCTGGCCGCCGTACCGTTGAGGCGCGCTATGACGCGCGCCTCAACGCGCGGGTGCTGCTCGACCTGCTCAAGCGGGTGAGCGCTTCGCCGCGCGGTGCGAAGGTGGGTAGCCGATGAGCGCTCCCCGCTCCGCGCTCCAGAAGTCAACGCCATGCCGCGCATTGCTCGTCATCGCCGCGCAACCTGATGCCGAGCGGGAGGCGGCGGTCGCGGCAGACCATCGGCCCCGCACGGATTACACCTTGCTCGGCGCGGCGCTTGGCGCGGATCTGCTCTCTCCAGCGGGTGCGCGAGCGAGAGGGATCGGGCGGCTGCTGGCACCCATCAGCATGCCCCTGGCGCTGGCCTGGGCGGCGTTCACTCGCCGACGCCGCTACGAGGTGATCTATTCCGATAGCGAGCGCATTGGGCTGCCTCTGACGGTGCTGCTGTGGCTCGCGCGGGCGCGGCGCGGCCACCCGCGGCATGTGATGCTCGCGCACCACCTTAGCCCCGCGAAGAAGCGTATCTGGTTTCATCTGGGTGCCGCCCGCTATGTGGACACACTGATCGTGCATGCTTCAACGCAGCAGACACTCGCGGTGGAGGCGCTGCGTATGCCAGCCGAGCGAGTGGCCCTGTTGCCGTATCAGGTGGATACCCGTTTCTGGCGCCCGCTGCCAGAAGTGGCGGCTGCCGCCCGCCCGCCATCTATCTGCGCCGCTGGGCTGGAGTTCCGCGATTATGCCACGCTCATCGCCGCCGCGCGTGATCTGGATATCCACGTCCACATCGCCGCCGCCAGCCAGTGGTCGCATCACCGTGCCTTCGCTGGCGCGGTCACGCTGCCCGCGAATGTCTCCGTCGCTGGCTATGACCACGCGGGGCTGCGCCAACTCTACGCGACGGCGCGGTTCGTCGTGGTGCCGTTGTTGGATAGCGATAACCAAGCTGGGATTACCACCATCCTTGAAGCGATGGCGATGGGGAAAGCCGTGGTCGTCTCCGCCACGCGCGGTCAGACCGATGTGGTGCGCGGCTATCCCTTTGGCGACCGCCCTGTGTGGCGTCCTTGCCTGGTGGACACGTTGGGGGGCGATGCCACGCTGGCGGAGTTGCCCACGGGCATCTATGTGACACCGAGCGATGCCGAGGAGTTGCGGCGCGCGCTCCGCTTTCTGCTGGAGCATCCCGAGGTAGCTGCCGAACTGGGACGCAATGGGCGCCAGGTGGTGCGGGCGAGCTTCGGCGTCGAGGCGTTTGCCCAGCGCTTCGCGGCGATCATCCAGGGACGATCATCCAGGGACGATCATCCAGGGACGCTGATCCGGGGGGAGAGTCAGCTTGACCAGCGGAGTGAGCACTGAGCCGCGGGCCTCATCCGAACATTGTGTGACTGGTGAGCGAGATACGCAAGGGGAAGTGGCGGCGGGGGCGGTGGCATTACACTGGGCACATGCGTTCTCCTGAGAAACACCCCGAAGGCACGTAGGCGCACCTACGCTGGAGCATAGCGC
>JADMIN010000536.1 GCA_015478575.1 Ktedonobacterales bacterium
GAGCTAATCTGTGCGGCGCAGGGGCTGGAGTTCCGCGCGCCGTTACGCCCGGGGCGTGGCGTGGCCGAGGCGTGCGCCGCTGTGCGCGTGGTCGTGGCACCGCTCGAGGCCGACCGCCCGCCCGCGCCCGATATCGAGGCGCTGGCTGAGGCGCTGCGCGGCGGGCTGCTCGACGCGCTGGCCCCAGAAGCGGCGCTCGACGACACACACACCGCCCGCCGCACGACGGCCAACGGCCACCGCGTCCCCGTGGAGGGCCGCGCCGCCCACAACGGCGATCCCAGCGCGGACCGTGCTGGTCGCGGGCGACACTGATGCCATCTCCCGCGGCTCCCTCCAGCGAGAAGCACCCGCGTGCGGCCGTCCCTTTCACTCTGAAGTCTGTATGGGCGTGTGTGAGCACTCAGCCTCTCGGCTGCCGCTGTGCCGTGCGCGCCTAGCAGCCCAGAGAGCGCTCGTGTGGGTGCGACGCGATTGACGGTCGCCGCCCGCCATCATGTGCGACAATGCGGCGGCCTCTGTGTGGTCCGTGGGCCATCGCCTGCCTATCGCTTGCCTATCACCTGCCTATCGCTTGCCTATGGAGCGTCTCATGCCTACCTACTGGTTCGAGTTGAGTGTCACCGTCGCCGCCGAGGCCGTCGAGGCCGTCAGTGAACTGATGAGCCGCTATGTCTCTGGCGGCGTCGTCATCGAGGAACCCTATCGGCTGCTGGATGATGGCCAGGTTCATGAGCCGATTCCAGGGGCGCCGGTGGTCGTCCGCGTGTACGTCCCAGACGATGACGAGGGCCAGCGGGCGCGCGAACGCATCGAAGATGGGCTGTGGCACCTGCGCCAGGTAGACCTCGGCGCTCTCGGCGAGTTGGCCACCCGACGGCTTGCCGAGGAGGACTGGGCCAACGCCTGGAAGGAGCATTACCATGTCCTGCATCTGGGTCGGCGCACGGTCATCAAGCCCTCGTGGCGCGACTACGCGCCCCAGGCTGACGAGGTGGTGGTCGAGCTGGATCCGGGCATGGCCTTCGGCACGGGCCTCCACCCGACCACGCGCAACTGCCTGCTGCTGCTCGAAGAGCGCATCCATCCAGGGGACCGCGTCCTCGATGTCGGCACGGGATCGGGCATCCTGGCGATCGCCGCGGCAAAGCTCGGTGCCTCCCGTGTCCTCGCGCTCGATGTCAGCCCGGTGGCGGTGGAGGCCGCGCGCGCCAATGCCGCCGCCAATGGCGTCGCCGACCGCGTTGAGGTGCGCCTGGCCACGCTGGAGGGCGCTGGGAGCGAGCCGTATGTGCCTTTGCCATCCGGCCTGGCGCGGCTTGGCGAAGAGGTCGGCACATATGACCTCGTGCTCGCGAACATCATCGCTCGCGTCATTGCCCAACTTGCCCCTGCCCTGCTGCGCGCCACCCGGCCAGGCGGCACCCTGATCGCCAGCGGCATTATCGAGGAGCGGCGCGCCGAAGCCGAAGCGCCACTGCTCGCCGCGGGGTTGCGCGACATACGCACGCGCATCGAAGGCGATTGGGTGACGCTGGCAGGCAGCCATATATAAGGAGTGAGGGCGGCTGCGGCGGCGCGCTGAGAGGAGGATCCTATGTCTGCCGGACGCTTTTTGCTGGTGGGGGCTGCGCTCGCGCCGGACGCGGAAATCGAACTCCCATTGGAGGTGGCGCACCAGACTCGCGATGTTCTGCGGCTGACGCCCGGCGATAGCCTGCGCCTGTTGGATGGCGTGGGCGGCGAATATCCCGCCGAGCTGATCGTGGTGGAGCGCAAGCGCGTGGTGGTGCGCCTGGGAGGGCGTGAGGTGGGGCGCGCCGAGCCAACGGTGCGCATCGTCCTCTGTCAGGGTATGCTCAAGGGGGCGAAGTTTGAGTGGGTGCTGCAAAAGGGGACGGAGCTTGGTGTGGCGGCGTTCGTGCCGCTGCTCTGCGAGCGCGCGGTGGCAGCCACGGAGGTCGCGGGGGCGTCGAAATGGCGTCGCTGGGAGAAGATCCTGACGGAAGCCGTGGAGCAGTGTGGCGGCACACGCCTGCCGGAGCTGACCGCTCCGCGGCCACTGCCCGATCTGCTGGCGGACTGCCCGCCAGGTGTGGTCATGCTCGTGCCGTGGGAGGAGGAGACGGCGACGCCGCTACGCACGGCTCTTGACGCGGCCGTCAGCGCCCTGGGTAGCCTAGATGCGCTTGCGGAGGTACGCCTCTTCATCGGCCCAGAGGGGGGCTTCGCCGCGGCGGAAGTGGCGCTCGCCCGCCGTCACGGCGCGCGCCCGGTCACGCTTGGTCGGCGCACGCTGCGCGCGGAGACGGCGGCTCTGGTCGCCGTCGCTCTCACGCTTGACACCCTTCGCGCCTGACCTGGGCATGCGTTCGCGGGGCAGCGGGTTTTCGTACCCGCGTTATGCCCTCTCAGGCGGCTCAGAACCAGCGCCAGGGATGACCAGCGGCGGCAGGGGATGGCGCTCGCTGAAGGGATGGCGCCGCAGCGTCACGCCCGACTCGCGCAGCAACATCTGGTAGACTTCCTCCAGTTC
>JADMIN010000537.1 GCA_015478575.1 Ktedonobacterales bacterium
GGCTGCCTTCCTCGGTCGCCCCTTCCCCATCGCTCAGGAGTACTGAGCAGATACGGCGCGGCGATTGGCCCTCGCGATTGCTAGTGGCGTACAAGCTTGAACGCTCCGCTGGCCTCCGAAGTGTCAGGAAGACGCGGGAATACAGAGTTACGAAATCCTCTCATGAAGGAGAGAGCAATGCCACGAACCGCGATTGCCCACCTCGTTCGTCTTCTCCGTCGTCGCCTCTTCTTCACGCTGCTCTATCGGCGCGGGCGCCCGCCGTGGGATACGGGAATCAGCCCACCGGAACTGGTAGCGGTAGTGGAGGGCGCGCACGCGACGCCGCCCGGCCGCGCGCTCGATCTTGGCTGCGGCACCGGCACCAACTGCCTCTACCTGGCCCACCACGGCTGGCATGCCGTCGGTGTGGATTTCGTCCGCGCCGCTGTCGCCCAGGCGGAGGCGAAGGCACGGCGGGCTGACAGGCTTCCCGGCTCAGTTCGCTTCCTGCGCGGTGATGTGACGCGACTAGAGGCGCTAGACCTAGGTGAGCCGTTCACGTTGCTGCTGGATTTGGGCTGCTTACATGGCATCCCCGCCGCGGACCGACCACGCTATGCCGCTGGCGTGGCGCGCGCGGCCGCGCCGGGCGCACTCTACCTGCTCTATGCCTTCGGCCCGCGTATGATGGGGCGGCGCCCTATAGGCCTCACCGCCGATGAGGTGCGCGCGCTCTTCGCTCGCGCCTTCGCGGTCGAGCGCATCGAGTCAGGCAGCGACCGCTCTGGTACTCCATCGGCATGGTACTGGCTGCGCCGTCATGTGGAGGCGCACGCCCGCGCCTGACGTGGGTGTCGGCTCAGGTCGTCGCCGTCGCGCTCCCCATCCGCCACGCGAACACGTCCTTGAAGTCCTCGAAGCAGTGGAGACAGATCCAATGGACGCGCTCCTGGACGGGCGGCTCGCCTGGCGTCGCGGGCAACGCGATGGCCGCCAGCACCGTGGCCTCCAGCGCCGCCACATCCTCCTCGGTGACAGGCGGAGGATTGGGCGCGGGGTTGGCCTGTACCGCCGCGAAGACGCCGGTGATGTACTCGTCGTCCTCCGCGCTGTCTCGCACTTCACTCCGCCCGGTGGCGCCTCGCTCGGCCGCCGTCGCGAAGCCCTCGCGCAGCGTGTCGCCAGCGGTGCCTCGCGCGAAGGTGGCCCAGCAGAACTCACACTGGTCGTGCGTCCAGACCTCACTGGGCGGCGTGTAGGCGCGCCACCAGAGCGTCGCGCCCCGCAAATGCTCATGCTGCCCAAAGAGCCGCCAATCTCCCATCACATCAGCCATACTATGTCACCCTCACCTATCTGTATCCGTCCCGCATCCGTCTCGTATCCGTCCCGCATGCGCTCGTATCAGCCGCCCGCGCTGGCATGGCCCAGGATCGGCGTCTGTGTCTTGCCCTGGCCAGCGATGCCAGGCTCCGTCATCGCCTGGGGCTTGAGAATTTCTGCCAGATCCGCCTCCGGCAGCAGGCCGCGCTCGCGCACAAGCTCGCGGATGTCGCGGCCCGTGCGAATCTGCTCCTTGGCGATGCTCGCCGCCTGTTCGTAACCAATATAGGGCGCCAGGGCCGTCGCCAGGCCCGCGCTCTTGAACGCCATGTCTTCGCAGCGCTGCTCGTTGGCGACGATACCCATCACACAGCGCTCGGTGACGGCAGCCATCGCGTTCTTGAGGAGCGTGCAGGACCAGAGCATATTGTGGATGATGACCGGCATCATCACGTTGAGTTCCAGTTGGCCCGCCTGCGCCGCGAAGCTAATGGTCGCGTCGAAGCCAAGCACTTGGAAGCAGACCTGATTGAGCATCTCGGCCATCGAGGGATTGACCTTACCTGGCATGATCGAGGAGCCGGGCTGCACCGCTGGCAGCACGATCTCATAGAAGCCAGTGCTCGGCCCCGACGCCAGCAACCGCAGATCGTTGGCGATCTTGGTGAGGTCCGTCGCCAGGACGCGCAACACGCCTGAAACCTCGACAAAGGAAGACATATTCGGCGCGATCTCCACCAGCGACCGCGGCGAGCGCAAAGGGAAGCCCGTCAACTCGGCGAGGTCCTTCACGATGGCGGTGATGTACGCTGGCTCGGCATTCAGGCCCGTGCCGACCGCCGTCCCGCCAATGTTGAGTTCGTAGAGCGTCTCCTCTCCCCGGCGCAGCCGTTCGGCGTCGCGTCCCAGGGTGAGACCATAGGCAGTGAACTCCTGGCCCAGGCGGATAGGCGTAGCGTCTTGCAGGTGCGTCCGGCCCGACTTGATGATGCCATCGAACTCCTGTCCCTTGGCCTCGAAGGCCGCCGCGAGCGCGTCGAGCGCTGGCAGCGTCTCCCGCAGCATGAAGAGCGTGGCGATGCGCATCGCGGTGGGGAAGGTGTCATTGGTGGATTGTGCCATGTTTACGTGGTCGTTCGGGTGGACGAGTGTGTAGTCACCTCGCTGCCCGCCCAACAGCTCGATGGCGCGGTTGGCGAGCACCTCATTGGCGTTCATGTTGTGCGAGGTG
>JADMIN010000538.1 GCA_015478575.1 Ktedonobacterales bacterium
TCGAGCGAAGTCCGGCTCCGGTCCGGAGTCCACAGCAGCCAGGCGATCAGCAGCGCGAGGGTTGAGAGCGGCGCGGTGAAATCGCTGACGCTGCCCTTGCCGAGTTGGAAGAGGGCGCCCAGGCCCGACGCCAGCACGCCGATGATGACGACATAGAGATTGAACATGCGGGCGCGGTCTTCCAACGCCTGGTAGGCGGTGACACTGGCGTAGTTGAACTCTTCGAGCAACATATCTTCGATCTTGAGTGAGGCATCCAGCCGACCCGAGGCGGGCGCGGTGGCGCGCTCGGCGGGCAGCTCGAGATCAGCGGGGTCGCGATAGCGCGCGGAGCGGGTGAATGGCGGGTTGGTCGGATCAAGCGGCATGGTTGTGGTACCTCCTGTGGCAAGGGTGGAAACGCGCAGGGCGTCGCGGGCCAGGGTCAGACCGAGCAGTGTCTTACCATCCTGGACGGCACCGCTGGCGCACAGCTCCAGCGCTTGGCTGAAGGGCACCCAGCGCAGCCCAAGAATCTCGGTTGGGTCGTCTGGCCTAGCGTTGGGGGACGCCTCGATGCCGGTGGCGAGATAGATGGCGATCCACTCCGTCGAATAGCCCGGCGAGGGATACTCGCGCGCCAGCAGCCGCCAGTGTTGGGCGGTGGCCCCCGTCTCCTCGCGCAGCTCGCGCGCGGCGGTGCGCGTTGGGTCGTCGCGCTCGTCGTCACGGATCAGCCCAGCGGGGATCTCCCAGGTCTCCGCGCTGATGGCTGGGCGCTGCTGCCGCACCAGAGCGACCAGCGGCTCGGCTGGGGAAGCGGCACCCAGGTCGTCGCGCAGGGCGACGATCGCCACCGCGCTCGGATGCTCGACGATCTCGAAGCGCGTCGTGCCGCCCCGCGGCTGCTCGACCGTCCGCACGCGCACGTGGATCAGCGCGCCGGAGTAGACCTCTTCGCTGTTCGACTCCTCAGACATGTGCCACTCCCTCCTCACGCCAGGTGTTCCCGGCACACGGCCAGGTGCTCCCAGCACACGGCCAGCCAGGCGAGGCAAGCATAGCACGTTTTGCGCCCGCGTTCAACATGCCCAGAAAGACACATGCCCAGAAAGACACCGGGCGGAAGCGGCGTCCGCGCGCCCCGCCCATGCGTCTTGCCCCTTCCCCACGGCCTGCGGTGGGCGAGCGGCGGTCACGGCGTCAAGCGCGTCAGGTCGCGGGGGAAGAGCGCCACCAACTTGATCGTGGGTAGGCCGGTGAGCTGCATCAGCAGGCGCTCCAGCCCCAGGCCAAAGCCTCCATGCGGCGGCATGCCATAGCGCATCGCCTCCAGGTAGTCACGAAAGGGCGCCAGCGGCAGCCCGCGCTCCGCCAGCACGGCGCGGTAGTCCTCATAGCGATGCAGCCGTTGGCCGCCGCTCACCAACTCCATCCCCCGCAGCATGAGGTCGAACGAGTTGGTGTACGCGGGCCGCGCTGGGTCGGGATGCGTGTAGAACGCGCGCTTGTGGGTGGGATAGCCGGTGACATAGAGGAAGTCGCTGCCATGCGCCTCCCACGCCCACTCGCCCAGCCAACGTTCGTCTTGTGGCGAGAGGTCCGGCTCGCCGCGCACGTCCACGCCGTGCCGCGCGAAGATCAGGTCCTGCGCCTCGGTAAAGGCAATCGCGGGGATCTCCGGCGGCACCTCCGGCAGCGTGACATCGAGCAGCGCCAGCTCGCGCTCGCCGCGCGCGCGCAGCGCGGCCAGCATGCCGGCCAACACGTCGCGCAGCAGTGCCATCACGTCGCGGTGATCCTGGATGAAGCCCATCTCGGCGTCCAAGCTGACGTATTCGTTGATGTGGCGCGTAGTGTCGTGCGGCTCGGCGCGGAAGACGGGGCCGACCTCGAAGACGCGCTCGAAGACCCCCACCATCATCTGCTTATAGAGCTGCGGACTCTGCGCCAGGTAGGCATCGCGCCCGAAATAGTCGAGATGGAAGACGTTGGCGCCGCTCTCGGTGGCAGCCGCGACGAGCTTGGGCGTCTGGATCTCAGTAAAGTCGCGAGCGAGCAGCGTCTCGCGGAAGCCGGCCATCGCGGCGGCGGCCAGGCGGAAGACGGCGCGGCGCGTGGGGTGGCGGTTGGTGACGGCGGCGCTCTCCAGCAGGGTGGTGAGGCTGGCCTTGAGGTCATGTTTGTTGAGTGCGACGGGCGGTGGCTCACTCACGCGCGAGATGACCTCGACACGCGGCTCGACCAACTCGAGGCCGCCGGGCGCGCGCGGCGCGAGGGTCACGCGCGCCTCCACCGCCACGACGCTCTCGACCCCCAGCCCCGGCGCGTTGGCCTCCAGCGCGTCTAGCGCCGCGACCTCTTCGCCCTCGGCCACCACCTGCGCGAGGCCCCAGCCATCGCGGATCGTGAGGAAGGTCAGGCCACCCAGGCGGCGGCGGGCGTGCAGCCAGCCCGCGACGTGGACCCGCTGGCCGACATGCGCGGCCAGCTCGACGGTACGGATACGCTCCATGACGTGTTCCATAGGAAAGCTCCTGTTCTGTCGCTGAAGA
>JADMIN010000539.1 GCA_015478575.1 Ktedonobacterales bacterium
GGTCTATCCTGATGTCTCGCCGCTGGAGTGAGGGCAGTGCGGGCCAGCGCCCCACGCGGACGGCTTCGAGGCCACTGATCGCGACCGCGACCGTGCTATCAACGCCATCGGCGCTGTAGTGGGGGCATTCCATCGGCGCCACGCATGGCTTGTGCCAGGCGGGCGGCGCTGGGGGCATGTTGGCGCCGGTAAGTGTCAAAGTGAGTGTCAAACGGCGCGAAAGCGGGGGGTAGAACTGGCTGGTGAGCGCACAGGTGAGAGGGCGTACCGCCGCATGGGATGCGGCGCGAAGGGGATGGTGGCCCCGAGAGGATTCGAACCTCCGACAAACGGTTTAGGAATTCCCGTACTCCTGTCCATTCGCGTGTAGCAGCGTGTGCGCTCGCCTGGCGCTATTCCCCTTCTCACCCGGCTTCATGCCCTCATGCGTGCTACCAGTGTTCACAGACGTGTACACCTGGCTGGGTATCACGGTGGGTATCAGGTAGGTATCAGGGTGAGGGCATAGCCGGTCGTTCTCTTGCGCCAGCTTCCTTCATCTGGTGTAACGTGGGGATGGCTGCATCAGATAATCCCCTGTGTATGCGGGTAGACAGTAGTAAGCACGCCTTTGCGGTCGTGGATGATTGTGGTATAATAAATCAGGTCGGTAGATGTTTCTACCCGCCTCTCGCACCGGACCGGTGCATACACGCATCTGGCACCACGCCATCGCTCGCGCGTACAACAACCTGCTACCCACGGCGTCCTAGCCCGCTCGCCTACACAATCGGGCCCCCGCTGGCAGCGTATGCCCATCGCACAGACCCACAACCCGTATACCCAAGCGAGATGGCCATCTCGCTCGCCAACAGGCCCCCGCTACGCCGTCATGCCCTGCGAATCCCGTTGCACCCGGCCCCCCCATGCTGGGTGAAAATTAAAACTACCTCACAACCCGCTCGGTTGATGCGACCGTGCGCCATGCCGTATCGCGTGGCGCCCGCGCATTGCCGTGCGGGTTTTCCTATACTCACCGCCGGCGCGCATCTTCCTCGCGCCTAGGCCAACATCCCAGCTACCGCGTGCCACCGTGGCGCGCGGTCTATCCATGTTAGCGGTCAGTCAGAATGGAGATGCAACGATGCCACGATCAGGAACGCGATTGATGCCGGCGCCCTCGCCGGTCGTACTGGCCCTCACCATCGCCGAGGCGGCGGCGGCGCTGCGCATCTGCCGTACCAAGATCTATGATGCGCTGCGCGCCGGTGATCTCGATAGCTACCGCGTCGGTCGTATGCGCCGGATTCCCCTCGCCAGCGTGCAGGCGTATCAGGCGCGGCTCATTGCCGAGGAGCGGGCGCGCCGCATGCTGGGAGGTGCGGCATGAGGGCACAAAAATATCGCCCCGCCGTTGGGAGCGGCGCGGCGACGATGAGGCAGTTGTACAGGGTTGACGTGCGCGGGAATGTTGACCTCCCCCTAAGTGTACCACAGGGTGGCGCGACGCGCCACCATCATCTTCGGGCCACCCTCGCCGCCGTTCCGTCAATCCGCCACATCGACATCGCCGAGATGGAGAGTGAGGCGAGGGCGGCATGACGACTCAGCAGGATATCGAGCGCGCGCTGCGCGTCTTGCATCCGACGCCCGGCGAGGTCTACGAGATTCGCGCGCTTCACACACCCAGGCGCGGCACGGTCAGTGGGTACTACGGCTCCGATGACATCGCCATGTGCGCGGCGGATGTGGCCAAGGCTCTCGACGGTCAGACGCCGGCCGTCTACACGACGCTGAATCCGGTCGAGCCGGATGTGCGCGCCCGCGCCAACAATCACCTGAAGAACTTCGCGAGAGAGACGACCGGCGATCACGAGATTCTAGGCCGCCGGTGGTTGCCCATCGACCTCGACCCGGTGCGCCCGGCGGGCATCTCCTCGACCGATGCCGAGCACGCCGCCGCGCTCGCCAAGGCGCTCGACGTAGCCGAGTTTCTCGAGGGACTCGGCTGGCCGGCGCCGGTGCGCGGCGACTCGGGCAACGGGGCGCATCTGCTCTATCGCGTCGACCTGCCAGCGAGGGATGACGGCCGGGTGGGGCGCGTGCTCAAGGCGCTGGCCGCGCTCTTCGCTGACCCCGACGGCGTGCCCGTCCGCGTCGAGGTCGATGCCAGCGTCCACAATGCGGGGCGAATCTGGAAAATTTACGGCACTCAGGTCCGCAAGGGCGATCCGCTGCCTGGGCGACCGCACCGCCGCGCGGCGTTGCTCTCGGTCCCTGAGTCAATCGACGTGGTGACGCGCGAGCAGCTCGACGCCCTGATCGCTGAATTCGCGCCGCCGCCAGCAGAATCACGCGCCACGCCGGGCGCGCAGAATGGGCACTACAGGGGCCGCATCGCCGACATGGGCGCGTGGCTCGCCGACCACGGTATCACCACGGTAGTCGAGCGCAGGCGCGACTATGGCACGACGTGGGTGCTGGAGCGGTGCGTCTGGAATAGCGACCACACCGACCGCAGCGCCTGGGTGATCTCGCTCCCACGGGCGCGCGG
>JADMIN010000540.1 GCA_015478575.1 Ktedonobacterales bacterium
GGGCCAGCGGGAGCACCGCCACCATCGCCGAGGTCTCCATACGCGGTGGACGGTTAGCGGGTGCTCTAGGATCTGGGTGGAATGTTTGCCTGAAGGAGCGAACGTGTGAGCGAGCTACGCGAACGCGAGAGCGCGCCTGAGCCAACCGCGCGGGGCGAGGGCGGCGCGCATGCCGAATTGGTCGCCGCCCTCCAGCAGAACTGGCGGCGCGAGCGCGAGGGTGAGCGCACCTATCGCGATTTGGCCGCGCGCGAGCGTGACCCCAACAAGCGCGCCGTACTCCAGCGCCTGGCCGAGGCTGAGGCGCGCCATGCCGAGAAGTGGGAGCATAAGCTGGCTGAACTGGGTGCCGCCCCGCCGCCGCTCCTCGCCACCTGGCGCGACCGCGTCGCCGATTTCGTCCGGCGGGGCATCGGCACGGATGCCGCGCTGCGTCGCATGGAGGCCGCCGAAGACGTGGACATCGCCCGCTATGAGGCCCACGCCCGCGCCGTCAGCGACGAAGACGCGGCGAAGATGCTGCGCGAGGTGCGCCGCGAGGAGGAGGCCCACGGCCGCATTCTCCGCGAGATGATCACGCCCGACCAAGGGCCACGGGGCGTGCTCGATATGATGCTGCGGACCGAGCGCTGGCACAAGCGCGGCGGCGGCTGGATCGGTGACGCGATCTACGGCGCGAATGATGGGCTGGGCGCCGTCTTTGGCATCGTCAGCGGCGTGGCGGGCGCGACGGGCGGCAGCAGCGCGACGGTGCTCGTCGCTGGGTTGGCGGGCATGCTCGCCAGCGCACTCTCGATGGGATCTGGGGCGTACCTGGCCACCAAGAGCCAGCGGGAGATTTACCAGGCGGAGATCGGACGCGAGCGCGCGGAGATCGAGGCCGACCCCGAAGAGGAGAAGGAGGAGCTGGCGCTCTTCTACCAGCTCAAGGGGTTCACCGAGGAGGAATCGCGGCTGCTGGCCGAGCGGCTGAGCGCGCAACCGGAGGCGTTCCTGAGCGCGCTGGCGCACGAGGAGTTGGGTCTGAACGAAGAGGCGTTCCCCAATCCAGCGGTCTCCGCCATCTCCGCGGCGATCTCGACGGGCATCGGCGCGTTCATTCCCATTCTGCCGTTCTTCTTCCTATCGGGCATTGCCGCCGTGCTCTGGGCGGCGGGCATTAGCCTCATCGCGCACTTCGCCGTGGGTGCCGCCAAGACGCTCATTACCGGGCGCTCGTGGGTGGTCAGCGGCGCGGAGATGACCATCGTCGGCGCGGTGGAGGCGACCATTACCTATGGCCTGGGCACGCTCTTCCATGTCGTGGGCGGATAGCGCCCCCCGCCGCGACATACTGGCGCATGATCTTTGGCGCGGAGAGAAGAGGCAGCGCGCGGGGGGCGCTTCGCGCCGCCCTGATACAGCGTATGATAGAGTGCGGAGTAGATCAGGCGATTGATGGAGACATCGTCAACGAGCGAGGGCAACAGGCTATGAGCGCCTCCCCACGGGCATGCCAGACTGGACAGCACGCGCACACGCCGCATGGCGAGGCCCAACGGCGGGCGCTGGTCTATGCGGCCTATCGGCTGATTGCTGAGAGAGGCTTCGAACACCTGCGCACGCGCGATGTCGCCGGGCGCGCTGGTGTAAACATCGCCACCCTGCACTATTACTTCAAGACCAAGGAAGATCTCATCCGCGGCGTGGTAGACTATCTTGTTCAGCACTTCGCCACCGCGCATTCGGCGACTCCCCAGGGAGCGCCACAGACCCCGCTCGACGAACTGCGCGAGGAGTTCGCGGACGCCGACTACCAGGCACGGGCGACGCCGGAGCCGTATATTGTGCTCTTCGAACTCTTCCTGCGCTCGCTGCGTGACGCCGCCGTTCGCGACATCTTGCGAGGCATGAATGCGCACTGGCAGCGGCATATTACGCGCTACCTCACAGACGGCGCGCGGCAGGGGCAGTTTCGCGCGGACCTCGACATTGCCGCCGCCGCGCCCGCTCTCATCGCCCTCATCAAAGGCAGTGTTCTGCAGGTCATGCTCGCCCCGGAGACATTTCCGGTGGAGGGCATCCACCGCGAGATAGAGCGCTGGCTCACCGGCCACACGCGGGCCGCGGAGTCGTGAGCGGATGGAGCAGAAGGTCCACCGGGGCCAGCGCGCGGGCCAGCATGTCAATCATCTGATTGACATGCTGGCCCGCCAAGTGATATCCTCTGACGGCCAGTCACCTGATTGGCCACAGTAGGGGAGGATATCCTTGGCTCAGTTCTCTTCTTCGGACGCGCTCGCCGCATCGGCGCCCGCTGGCGGGCGTGCCACGCCGATTCCGCGCCGCTGGTGGGCGCTGGTCGCCACCAGCATCGGCCTGTTCATGGCGCTGCTCGACGTGACCATCGTCAACGTCGCGCTGCCCACTATCGGTGATAATCTGCATGCCTCCTTCGCCGACCTCCAGTGGGTCATCAATGCCTATGCGCTGGCACTGGCGGTGCTGCTGGTGACGGCGGGGCGGCTCGGCGATATCT
>JADMIN010000541.1 GCA_015478575.1 Ktedonobacterales bacterium
GTGATATGGTGCGCGTCGGCGGTGGTGGCGTAGCCGACCACCTCAGCGTAGACACGCGCGCCGCGCGTGCGCGCGTGTTCTTCCTCTTCAAGCAGCAGGATGCCCGCCCCCTCGCCCATCACGAAGCCATCGCGCTCGGCGTCGAAGGGGCGACTGGCATGTTCGGGATCATCATTGCGGCGCGAGAGCGCATGCATCGAAGAGAAAGAGGCGATGCCCATCGGCGTGATGCCACACTCGCTGCCCCCCGCGATCATCGCGACCGCATCACCGCGCCGGATGATCTCCGATGCCTCGCCGATCGCGTTCGCGCTGGTGGCGCAGGCCGAGACGGTGGCGAAGTTTGGGCCACGCGCGCCGGTCTGCATCGCCACCATGCCTGCCGCGATATCGGTGATAAACATGGTGATGAAGAAGGGGCTGACGCGGTCGGGGCCGCGATCGAAGAGCACCTTGAACTGATCGTGGCACGTCTGAAGGCCGCCGATGCCAGAGCCGATGATGACACCCACGTCGTCCCTATTCGCCTCACTGATCGCGAATTCCGCGTCGGTCAACGCTTGGCGGCTCGCGGCGATGGCGTAATGGACGAAGCGGTCGTTGCGCCGCATCTCCTTGCGCTCCAGATACTTGCTGGCGTCGAAACCTTTGGTCTCAGCGGCGATGCGTACCTCCTGATCGCTGGTGTCGAAGGTCGTGATCGGACCAACGCCCGAACGCCCCTCGACGAGCGCCTTCCAGGTAGTGGGTGTATCGTTGCCTAGCGGCGAAACCAGCCCGATGCCGGTCACGACGACGCGCCTGCTCATGTGATCCCCTCCGCGGATGGATTGCCGTGCGCTTTCAGTACCGTGCGCTTGTGGCGAAGCTGGCTCCGCCCCTTCGATACGCGCCAGCGCAGTATATCAGACTTTGAGGGCGAATTCCGCGCTGTGTTCAGCGAGAAAGTTGGTATACGTTTCGCCCCGGATGAAATAGTCGTTTTCGAGAAGCCGCAAGTGAAACGGAATCGTCGTTGGCACCCCCTCGAGCACGAACTCATGGAGTGCGCGCCGCCCGCGTGCGATGGCCTGCTCACGGGTAGGCGCCCAGACGATCAGCTTCGCCAGTAGCGAATCATAGTGCGGCGGCACCTCATAGCCCCGGTAGAGGTGGGAATCTACCCGCACGCCTGGGCCGCTCGGCGGCAGATATTCCTCGATGGTACCGGTCTGCGGGCGGAAGTCGAGCGCGGGATCTTCGGCGGTGATGCGGAACTCGATGGCATGGCCGCGCAGCGTGATATCTTCCTGGCGCAACTCCATCGGCTCACCCGCGGCCACCCGCAGTTGTGCCTGGACGAGATCAACCCCCGTCACCAGCTCGGTGACGGGATGCTCCACCTGGAGACGGGTATTCATCTCCATAAAATAATAGTGGCCCTCTTCGTCCACCAGGAATTCGAGTGTGCCCACGCCGCGGTAGCCGATGGCGAGCGCCGCCTGGATGGCGCGCTGCCCCATCTCCTGGCGCAGTGCCTCGGCGAGGCCAGGGCTGGGGGATTCCTCAGCGAGCTTCTGGTGACGACGCTGCACCGAGCAGTTACGCTCGCCCAGATAGACACCGTTGCCGAAATTGTCGCAGAGCACTTGGACTTCGACATGTTGCGCGCGGCCCAGGTATTTTTCGACGTAGAGGCCATCGTCGTGGAACGCCTCGCGCACCTCACTCTGAGCGGTGGTGAAGACATGGGTGAACTCTTCGGGCCGACGGACGAGGCGGATGCCCCGCCCGCCACCGCCCGCGGCGGCTTTGAGCATGAGCGGGAAGCCGATACGCGCCGCCGCCTCTTCACCCTCGCCAACCGAGCGCAACACGTCGGTGCCCGGCAGCATCGGCAGCCCCGCCCGCGCCATCGCCTCGCGCGCCTGCACCTTGTCGCCCATCTGGACCATCGCGGCGGGCGGCGGGCCAATGAAGACGACGCCGCAGTCGGCGCAGACCTCAGCAAAGCTCGGATTTTCCGAGAGGAAGCCGTAACCAGGGTGGATAGCGTCACTGTTCGTCAGGAGCGCGGCGCTGATGAGGTTGGGAATGTGCAGATAGCTCTTGCTGCTCGGCCCTGGTCCAATGCAGATACGCTCATCGGCCATGCGCACCGGAAGGGATTCGCGGTCCGCCTCAGAGTACGCGACGACCGTCTTCACGCCTAGTTCGCGGCAGGCGCGAATGATCCGCAGGGCAATCTCACCCCGGTTGGCGATGAGCACTTTATTGAACATGCGTGACTTATCCCCCCACTCCCCTCGCAAGAAAGGCGCGATCTCCCATCGGGTCCCTGCCTGGCGTAACCGGAACCTGTGCGGGGAATGCCGCATACACAATATGCCGCATACCATCGTGTGGGTGCGCGGGTGTGGACGCCCACACAGGCGGGCCGGGGTTCGGGGCCTATTGTATCACGGAAGCGGCGCCCGCTGCTCATCGCGCGACACACGTGGCCAGCATGAGCCAACGTATGGCGTGGAGC
>JADMIN010000542.1 GCA_015478575.1 Ktedonobacterales bacterium
TCCGAATACAGCGGCCCGGAAGGGCTGAAGTTTGCGCCGGTCGGCCAGCGCTGATGACGCCGACGGTTGGATGACGCCGACGGTTGGAGGTGGGGGCACTTCGCTTCGCGGATCCGCCGCCACCTCCCGCCAGCGGCGGCGTCATCCTTCGCCCACACGATGCAGCTTCACGAAGTTCGTGCGCGCGCGGCCAGCGACCGGCATGCCGCCCATCATCACCACGAAGTCGCCGACCTGGGCCAGCCCCAACCGCCGCACGTGCGCATCCATCCAGGCGATCACTTCTTCCGTCGTCCCCCGCGGTTCACTCAGGCACGGCATCACGCCCCACCAGAGCGCGAGCCGGCGATAGACCGTCTCTGAGGGCGTATAGGCGATGATAGGCACCGCCGGTCGCTCTTGCGAGATCAGGTGCGCCGAGAGACCGCTGCGTGTGAAGACGACGAGAAGCGTGGCGTGTGCCTCGCGCGCGAGGGTGTGCGCGGCACGACTGACGGCCTGCGTGTGTGTGGTGGCGTGCTCCGCTGTGGAGCGCGCCATCGCCGTATAGTGGCTCTCCGTCTCCTCAGCGATACGCACCATCACGCGCACCGCCGCCAGCGGATAGGCCCCCACCGCGGTCTCGCCACTCAACATGACGGCATCCGTCCCATCGAGGATGGCGTTCGCGACATCGCTGGCCTCGGCGCGTGTCGGGCGGGGGTTCTGGAGCATGGATTCAAGCATCTGCGTCGCCGTGATGACCGGTAGGCCGAGCGCGTTGGCGTGCGCGATGATGCGCTTCTGGAGGACGGGGACCGCTTCAAGCGGCATCTCCACGCCCAGGTCGCCGCGCGCCACCATCACGCCATCCGACGCGCGCAGGATGGCATCCAGCCGCTCGATGGCTTCGGGCTTCTCTAGCTTGGCGATCACGGGGATGGCCTTTTCCGCGGCGTCGGTGGTGCGGTCCCTACCTGGCGGATGCCCCCCTGGCTCGGCACGAAGGGTCTCCTCGATGAAGCGCCGCGCCGTGTGCAGGTCCTCGGGGCGACGAACGAAGCTGAGCGCGACGAGATCCACGCGCTGGCGTACGCCGAATGCCAGGTCATCGCGATCCTTCTCCGTGAGGGCCGGAGCGCTCACCGCCACGCCTGGCAGGTTGATTCCCTGGTGTTCGGCGAGTTGGCCTCCATGGACCACCTCGCACATGACCTCTGGGTCAGCCACGCGCACCACCCGCAACTCGATCGCGCCATCAGAGAGCAGTATGCGATCACCCGGCTTCACGTCCCGCGGCAGGGCCACATAGGTGGTCGCGACGCGCTCGACGGTGCCTACGACCGGCTCGGTGGTGATGGTGAAATGCTGCCCATCGCGCAGAACCACGGGGCCGCCACCCCCTAGCGCGCCGGTGCGAATCTTCGGCCCTTGCAGGTCCTGGAGGATCGCTACCGGGCGCCCCAGACGCGCCGCCGCGGCGCGCGCACGGGCGATGGTCGTGGCATGCTCCTCGTGTGTGCCATGGGAGAAGTTGAGCCGCGCGACATCCATGCCCGCCTCGATCAGCTCCGTGATGCTTTCCTCGCTGCTGGTGGCTGGCCCGATGGTACAGACGATCTTGGTACGGCGGAGCATCATGGCGCGCCCCGCTCGCGCGCGAGCGAGGCCTGAAATCTTTCCCAGGCGACGGTCACCTGGCGGCGCAGGTCGTCGAGACTGCCACTGTTGTCAATCACCTCGCTGGCCAGCGCCAGCTTTGGCTCGAGAGGCGGTTGCGCCGCGAGGCGCTCCGCTGCCTCCGCCGCGCTCAAGCCGCGCAGCTCGATCAGCCGCCGCACTTGCTCCTGGCGCGGGCACGTCACGATCCACAGACCGTGGGCAAAGGCGGAATAGCCCGATTCCACCAACTTCACCGCATCCAGCACGCCCACGCCATCCGCTGGCACCACGCGCATGCGGCGCAACAACTCCGCCCGCACCGCCGGGTGGACCAACGCCTCCAAGCGGTGCAACTGCGCTGGGTCGCCAAAAACCAGCCGGCCCAGCGCCCGCCGGTCAATGCCGCCGTCGGCGTCGCGGATCGCCGGCCCAAAAGTCTGGACGAGTGGCTCGACCAACGACTGGCCTGGCAGGTAAAGCTCATGGACGACGAGATCCGCGTCGCAATACACGGATGCTCCTAGCTCGAGCAGCATCAGGCCGATGGTCGTCTTGCCACTGGCGATATTGCCAGTAAGACCGAGGAAATACGCCATGCTCCCCCCCGCGCGCTGATGGGGCGCCAGCACAGGTAGCCCTAATGGGTCAGCTGGCGACATCCTGCCACTCAGAGTATAACGCATCGAGGTGCGCCTTCTGCCGGTCATACTCCTCCGCCAGCGTGGTGATGCGCGCGATATCAGCCTGTTCACTGGCGACGACCAGCTCGCCCTCCAGCGTCGCGACACGTGCTTCGAGCGCGGCGATCTCCGCCTCAAGCTGCTCGGTGGAGCGTGGCGCCCCAGTCGCGGCATCTGGCGCGGG
>JADMIN010000543.1 GCA_015478575.1 Ktedonobacterales bacterium
CATCTAGGAAGAGGAGATGCCACATGAACGCACCGCCACCCACAGGGGGGAGCGAGCAGGTGCCCGCTGGGGGCCAGCCCGCCGCGCCGGACCCGCGCCATCCACCTGCCCCAGCATACGCCCCTCCGCCAGCGGCGCGGAGTCGCGCGGCGCGCTCGAATTGGGCGCTGCGCCTGGTCGCTGGTGTGCTGAGTGCGCTGGCCTTCCTGGGCTTCTGGCAACTCGCGGCGCATACCCCCCGATCATCTGGCAACGGCTACGCGCCTCCGGCTGGCACTTCGGGTGGATTAGTGCAGCCTGGCAGTTTTGGTGGCCCGCCCAATGGGAGCACGCGCATCTCGTGAGGCCGCCCTCGTGGTCCATTCCCTTGGGCGAAGGCGGGAGGCGATGGAGGCGATGCCAATGCTGACGACGCGCGCGCGGCGTGGCATGAATACCGACCTTGCGCTCACGGTCCGCGTGGACGCGCCGTCGCCGGACGCGCGGGCAGCGGCGGAGGCGGCGCTCACGGCGTGCGCGGAATGGTTGGAGGCGATGGAGCGGCGTTTCTCGCGCTTCCTCCCGGAGAGCGAACTGAGCGCGCTCAACGCCGCCGCGGGGAGCACGCGCGTCGTGAGCGAGGATCTCTTCACGGTCATCGCGCTGGCGCTGGAGGCGATGGCCTCCACTGATGGCCTCTTCGATCCGACCGTGTTGCCAGCGCTGCGGGCGGCGGGCTATGACCACAGTTTCGACCAGATCGGCCAGCGCGAAGTGGGCGCGGCGGCGCATGGCGCGCGGTCAGCGGCCCCACGGCACGGGCGCGGGCGCGAGGTCCGGCTCGACGCCGCCCGTCGCGCGATCACGCTGCCGGAGGGCGCCGCACTCGATTTGGGCGGCATCGCCAAGGGCTGGGCGGCGGATGCCTTGGCGGCACGCTTCCTTGATCCCTTCCCTGCCTACCTGATTGATCTGGGTGGCGATATGCGCGTGCGCGGTGGGCCAAAGCCGGGCACGCCCTGGCTCATCGCCATCGAAGACGCGCGTGAGGCGCCTATGCTGGGTGCGAAGGAGGCCGCGAGCAGTGGCCCACGCTATCTGGCGGGCATGCACGTGAGCGCGGGGGCGGTTGCCACGTCGGGCGACGCGCGCCGCTGGTGGCTGCGCGATGGGCGGCGCATGCACCATCTGATCCATCCCCACACTGGCGAGCCAGTGCGTACGGATGATGGGCGCACGGATGACGGGCGCCGACTAGTAGCCGTGACCGCGTTGGCGCCGACCGCTGCCGAGGCGGACGTGCTGGCGAAGGTCGCGTTTCTGCGCGGCGCGCCGGATGGCCTGCGCTGGCTGGCGCGCGGCGCCGCCTCCGCGGGCGTCTGTGCCTTCGCGGATGGCAGTCTCGAGGCAAGCGAAAATCTAGAGGAGTATCTCCATGCGATGGCTCTCTCACCCGCGCACCCATAAGCGCGTGCCGACACGACCTCGTGCGCACTGGCTGGCGCTGGCCCTCGGCGCGGCGCTGGCCGTGGTGGCCGGCATCTTGGCCGCGGGTGCGCCCGCGCACGCCGCTGGCGCGTTCGCGATGACGCTCACAGGCACCGAGAACGCCTCCAAGACGGCGACCGCCAAAGATGGGACGACGACGAAGCGCGTCAAGTTCAGCCTGCGCACCACGAATGGCACGCCGCGTCTGGCCATCATGCTGGAGACGCGCGAGACGCTGCTGGCCGCCGGTCAGACGACGACCATCACCGGCCTGAATGGACAGCGGATAGCGGCCATCGGCACGCTCAGCGGCAACGGCGCGGCCAGCGACCCCATCGGCGGCGCGCCGCTCTTCGATCTGCGGGTGCGCGGCGCCGTCCTCCCCAACCAATCCCTGCTGCTCCTACTGACCAGCCCCAGTGGCAACACCGCCAGCCAACTCTCCCTTCAGGTGACGTTCCAGGCGGGCGAGGGTAAGACCATCGCGGGGCCGGCCACTGGCACGCTGACGCTCGCGCCAGGGACGCCCAGCGCCGTCACGAGCGATGTCTGGGGCACGACGGCGGGCGGGGGTGCCATTGATCCGGCCTTGTGGTATGTGACGCGCGGCGCGGGCGCCACCGCGTACTTGCTGTTAGCGGTGGTGGTGGCGCTGGGCATCAGTCTCGGCGTGCGCACGTTCGAGGGCGTGTTGCGCGGCTGGAAGGTGTTGGATCTGCACCAGATGTTCACTCTGCTGATGCTGGCCTTCGTCGGGCTGCACCTTGTGACGCTCGTGCTCGACCCGTTCTTGCCGTTCAGTGTTGGGCAGATCTTCTGGCCCTTTGGCGTGCTCTATCGGCCGGTCGCGACCGCGCTCGGCATCCTCTCGTTCTACCTGCTGCTGGCCATCGCGGCGAGCGCGTATCTGCGCCACGGCATCGGCAAGCGCATCTGGTATGGCGTGCATCTGACCAGTTATGTCGCCTTCATCCTGCTGACCCTTCATGGTCTGCTGGCCGGAACGGATAGCCGCACGCCGTGGATG
>JADMIN010000544.1 GCA_015478575.1 Ktedonobacterales bacterium
CTGACGCGCTTCCTGATGGACCGGCTGGCGCCCGCGCGCGCCACCGGGCTGGGGCGTGGAGGGCCCCGGTGGCGGCCAAGAGGCGGTGGACCGTGGCCCGCGAGAACTCGATCCCCTCGCGCTCAGCCAGCAGGTCGCTCAGGTGCTGCTGGTTGCAGCTGGCACGTTGTGCGCGCCAAGGCCACAACCCGCGCCGCCACCGCCTTCGTCGTCGCATACGCGGGTCGGCGCCCCCCAATTGCCATGTGCCAGCGCCGCCGCTCCCTCTTCTCGGTAGCGCGCCAGCACTCGGCACACCTGGTGTTCGGTCAGTTCCAGGCTCGCTGCCGCTTCCTTCACGCTTGATTGGCCTGCCACCACCGCATTGAGCACAAGCAGGCGTTTTTGTTCGTGGTCGTTCAGCATAATGTCTTCTCTCATATCTGGACATTTTCACTGAACACTTACCTCGGACACAATCACTGAACGATGACACTCTCATGTTAAGTGATTGTTCAATTTGTGGTAGGTAGAAGCGAGCAGTAAGAATCGGACAGGGTTCGCCTGGACGGAGCCTGGGCTAGGCGAGCACCTCCAGCAGACACGCGCCCGCCTCCAACTGGTTGCCACACCACGCGAGCAGACGACTCACATTGACCGCCGACTGCTCGCGTTTGTAGCCCCGCATCGGACGGTAGCGCTCCTTGATCCACCAGCCGATGCCCCGCTCGCAGCCATTGTTGGTCCCGTCAATCGTCTCGCCCCCAGGACCGCGCCAGGTACGATAGCGCACGAGGCGCGGCCAGAGATTCCAGCGATCCAAGAAGAGATTGCGCAGCCGATACGCCAGCGAGGCCGTCTCCCCCTTCCCCGGCCCGCGCGCCGCCGCGTAGCGCCGATAGCTCTCCTCCAGCTCCCCCTCCTGTCCGGGGTCCCGCTCGCCCACCAGCGCGCCCAGCCGCTCCAGGTCAGCCACCGCCTGCTCAGTCGTCAGGCCAAGCGCGCACAGAGAGCCATCGGCGTCCACCAGGGCCGCAGGGCGCAAGGCCGTGATGAGCGCGTTGGTGTTGCGCACGACGTGCGCTTTGCCGACCTGCTGGGGCAGCCCCAGCGCGGCGGCCACCTGCTTGAACGAGTCGGCATCATCAGTAATCAAGAGGCGCGCTCCCACCTGCTCGGCGACCGGGGTGATCCACTCCTTGAGCGTGGCCGCGTCCTCGCCCGTGAGCGCATCGATGGTCAGCACCTGTCCGCTCAGGTCATCCACGCTCACCCCCAAGGGCAGCCACTTCCCTTTGACGCGCACGCTCGTGAGATCGCCCGCCAGCGCCGGGGTGCGCACGCCCCCCACCACCTGAGCGCGCCGCAAGCCCAGCACCCGCGCGGCGGCCGCCTGCACCGCATAATAGACGCTGCTCTTGGAGAAGGGATGGCCCATCGCGCCCAGCGCGAGGGCGACCGCGCCGTAGGAGAGGCCCAAGAGGTAGAGCATGACGGCGGTGCCCGCCAGGCGCTGCGAGCGCTGGGCCTGCGTGACCCCGACCGGATAGACCCGCCAAGTGCGCCCACATGTGCGGCAAAACCAGCGCTGGGCCTGCACCTGCTCCACGCGGGTGTCGCGCAGGCGCTTCGCCACCTGCTGCCAGCGATAGATGTGCTGGCTGCCACACCAACGGCACGCGCGGGGCGCCTGCGTCACCTCGGTCTCGACGTTCGGCAAGATCATGTGCAGCCGCATCTGTCTTCCCCCTCCACCCCGTGCTCCTCGCCTGCCCAACGCGTCTCCCTCAATTCTACCAACCTCTGAACAGTCACCATGTTAATTGCCTCTTGACAATCTCTCGGGTGGTGGCTATTCTTGTATTTGGTGGATGTGCCCACGCTATGTCTCTCAAGCAGAGAGCGCTACTGCTCTCCCTCTTGAACAGGGGTGGCGAAGATGGACGCTCGGTTGGGGATGCTGTTCCTGGGCGTGGCACTTGCGCTCATTGGACTGGTAGTATTGGCAGTTGTGCGCGTCGGATTTATGCGCCTCGATAGCACTGCTGGCGTTGGTCGTGATGGTTTTCGGCCCAGTAGCAAGATGCCATTTTGGAGGCTGCCAGATCATACTGGGAGATTGCGAGGGACTCCTTCCGTCGATGCTCGATGGCAATTGCTACTGTTTGCGGACCGATCTCTTGTTGCTTTTCCTGGTATTGTCGCTGGAGTGTGCCATCTTGCCGCAAACAACAGTGACCTTGAAGCCATAATCCTCTCTCGTGATAGCCCAGAACTGTGTGAAGCAATGATTCAAGGGCTAAACCTATCTGTTCCGGTGGTACCCGTGGATCAGAGTTTCTATAATCGTTTCCGCGTTCGTCTTATGCCATTCGCTTTCTTCCTCGACCCACAGGGTATCGTACGCTGGGTTGGACCGGTACATATCGAGACGCAGCTAAACATGTCCTGGCAAATGGCTCGTGCTTCGTCGCATGCATCAACTGTTGATAAGGTGAGTATATGAT
>JADMIN010000545.1 GCA_015478575.1 Ktedonobacterales bacterium
GGCCGGGGGGTTAGGTCCCCGTCTCCCCTCCCCCTTCCCTCGCAGGGAAGGGGGCTGGGGGGTTAGGTCCCCAGCATCAGCCGACCATCCTTGAGGAAGAGCGTGCCATCCACGTACACCTCGCCGCCGCCCGCCGCCGCGCGCACGTCGCAGATCAGATCCCAATGCAGCGCGGAGACGTTCTTCCCCCCTGTCTCCGGGTAGCTATTCCCCAGCGCCATATGGAGCGTGCCGCCCATCTTCTCGTCGAAGAGGATGTTCTGAATGCCGCGCTGGATGCCGAAGTTATTGCCAAAGGCGAATTCGCCAACGAACCGCGCGCCGTCATCAGTTGCCAGCATCTCGTTGAGGTAGGCCTGACCCTGCGCCGCGCTGGCCTCCACCACGCGCCCACGCTCGAACGTCAGGCGGATGTCACGTACCGCGTGGCCATTCACCACGCTGGGAATCGTGAAGCGGATGTGCCCCTCCACGCTATCTTCCACCGGACCGGTGAAGAACTCGCCGCTGGGGAAGTTGCGCTTGCCGTCGCTGTTGCGGAACGTACGGCCAGCGATAGAGAGGCGGAGATCGGTCTCCGGCCCCACGACATGCACCTCACGCTTGTCGCGCAGCCAATCCACATAGAGCTGCTGCCGCTCGCCCACGTCACGCCAGCGCGCGGCGGGATCCTCGCTATTGAGGAAGCACGCCGCATAGACAAACTCCTCGAAGTCGGCGAGCGACATGCCCGCATCCTGCGCGTAGGCGGCAGTGGGGAAGAGTGTCAGGCACCAGCGCTCCGCGGCGCCAGCCGCGCGCTCGCGGCGGAACCGCGCCAAGTCGCGCGCGGCACGGTTGCTCATTGCCAGGCGCTTTGGGTCCACCTCAGCCAGTTGGCGCGTATTCGTCTCACTAGCGATAGAAAGCGAGGCGTCGGCCTGCTCCATCAGCAGGCGCTCAGATGGGCTGATCCACGTGAGTTGCTCATCGCTGCCCTCGCGCAGGGTGATCTCGCGCACACGTGGCAGCGTGATGCGCATCACCGGATGGCCACCGGCGCGCAGAACCGCGCGGCAGGTCTCCGCCACCAGTGGCTCAGCGGCCGGCGTGGCATTGATGATGACCGTCTGCCCTGGCTGGACCTCCAGGCAATAGCCAACCAGCGTCTCTGCCCAGCGCGGTATGCGCGCATCCATATCCCGCTCCCTTCCGCCGATGCGCGCCACACCGCACGCCTTCTCTCCCGCAACGCCTGCTTATGCGCTCTTGCTCGCGCGCTGCTCCGCAAAGAACGCCAGCAACTGCTCCACCGGCCAGGCATTCGGCACATCGCGCGGCGTCAGCCAGCCCTTACGCGCGATCCCAATACCGTAGCGTATGTTGCGCAAGCCCCCAGGGCTGTGCGCGTCAGGATTGATGGGAATGCGCACGCCGCGCTCGGCGGCAAAGCGCTGCCAGCGCCAGTCGAGGTCGAAGCGGTTGGGGTCAGCATTCAACTCGACCGCTACGCCCAGTTCGCCCGCGCGCGCGAGCACGTGCTCCAGATTCGGCTCGTAGCCCTCGCGGCGCTGCAAGACACGCCCCGTCGGGTGGCCCAGGATCGAGCAGTAGGGGCTCTCCATCGCGCGGATGAGGCGCTGGGTCTGTTCTTCCGGTGCCAGGTTGAAGTTGCTGTGGATCGAGGCCACCACGAAATCAAACGTCTTGAGCGTGTCCTCGTCAAAGTCCAGCGCGCCGTCCTTCAGGATGTCGCACTCGGTGCCTTTGAGAATGCGCAAGCGCCCAGCGTATTCCGTATTCAGCGCGTCAATCTCAGCCTGCTGGTGACGCACATCGTCCGCTGAGAGTCCCCCAGCATAAGCGGCATACTTGCTGTGGTCGCAGATGCCCAGGTAGCTCATCCCCATCGCCAGCGCCGCGTCAGCCATCTCGCGGATCGTGTTCTTGCCGTCACTCCAATTGCTGTGGACGTGCAGAATGCCGCGCAGGTCAGCTTCAGTGATGAGCGTCGGCAGTTCACCCACCAGCGCCGCCTGGATCTCGCCCCGGTCCTCGCGCAGTTCTGGGACGACGTACGCCATGCCCAGCGCGGCATAGAACTCGCGCTCGTCCTTGCAGGGCATGCGCTCCTCGCCACGGAAGAGGCCGTACTCATTGATCTTGATGCCCGCGGCATGCGCCCGCGACCGCAACGCCACGTTGTGCTCTTTTGAGCCAGTGAAGTGGTGCAGCGCGAACGGATATTCCTCGTCGGTGACGAGCCGCACATCCAGCGCGATGCCCGTGCGCAAGACGACGCTGGTCTTGGTCGCCCCGTGGCCGGTCACGGCGATGACCTGAGGCAGCTTGACAACCGTCTCCATGATGGCCGCGCGATCCTCCTCGCGCGCCACGCTGCCCACGATATCAATGTCACCGATCAGCTCTTTGTGGCGGCGCAGGCTGCCAGCGACACACAGGCGTACCACCTGGGGCAGCGCCCGCAGCGCCTCATAG
>JADMIN010000546.1 GCA_015478575.1 Ktedonobacterales bacterium
CTATACACCTGCGCCGCGCTCAGGATGCCCCGTGTCCGGTTGACGATATACGTGTGCGCATCCTTATACGCGCCCCCCAGGATCTTGGGGTCGCTGAAGTGCTGGCGGCTGGCGCTCGAAGTCAGGCCATACATCGCCTCGTAGTTGCCGCTGGTATACGCTTTGAGGTAGGCGTCGGCGGCCTGGCAGGGCGAGCCATCACCGCAGCCAAGGATGCGGCCAATGCCACTCTTGGGCGCGACGCGCGAGCTGGTATAGAGGACACCGAAGACAACGGCGATCAGGGCCACGACGCTAACAGCGATCAGCCACGGCGCGCGCGAAGGACGCGGGGGCCGAGGGCGCGGTGGACGCCGGACCTCATAGGAAGGAAAGAGGCCAGGCGACATCTCGCGTGTGGTGAACGGGTCGGTGTCACTGCCCAGGGGAGGCAGCCCAGGCGGGCCGCCGCTCCGGGGCCGCCCACCCGCTGGCGGGCGCGCTTCACCTGAGTCGCTCCCTAACGGTGGCAAAGCGTTGGTGGTATCTTGATCTTCCGGGCGCATGGCGCGTTCCTCCTCGGCTAGTCGCCTAGCTTGCGCTCCCCATTGTACACCTAGAAGTGCCTGTGCAATGTAAGGAAGATCACAAGGCTCCCAAATGTCTCATCTGTCTTCTACGCTTGAGTGCCCGTTCAGTTAGATATCTGGCGCGCCCCCAGACGCGCGGGCATCGGCGATCCCCGCCTCACCAGCGCGCGGAGACGCCGCCCAGCACGCGCGCTCACGGCGGCTATGACCCCCCGAAGGGCAGGTCGCGTGCCGCTGGCACACCATACAGGCCCGTGGCCGCGCGCACCGCCTTGACGACCGCGCGCGCCAGGGTCCACACCGCCGCCGCCCCGGCGAGCGCGAGCGCACGTGTTGCCCCCTCAGCGGACGCGGCGCCCGACTCGTCCGCGGGGGTCGCGAGCGTGAAGATGGTATCACCATCGTATGGCGTATGGACAGGGCGTATAGCAAGCGCCAGACCATCATGCGCCATCTGCGCGAGCTTCGCCAGTTCAGCTTTGGTGAAGGGGGCATCAGTGGCGATCACGGCCAGGGTGGTATGCGCGCCAGGGAAGAGGCTGGGTCCGTTGGCAGCCAACGGCCCATCCCACCGCGGCGCCTCCGCCGCGAGCCAGCCACCACCATGCGGATGCCGCGCGCCCGCCACAATGCGCCCGCTGGCGGGATCATACACGTCGCCCACCGCGTTCACCGCCACCAACGCCCCCAGGGTGTATCCATGGGTGAGGGCAGTGCTAGCGCTGCCCATGCCGCCCTTGACCGCCCACTCTAGCCCGCCCAGCTTGCCGACCGTCGCGCCCGTCCCCGCGCCAACCGATCCCTGGGCCACTGGCCCGGCGGATGCCGCCTCCGTCGCCCGCGCGCCCGCCGCGGCATCAGGGCGCCCGTCCCCGCGGCCAACCCCCAGATCGAAGAGCGCGGCGGCTGGCACAATGGGCACACGGGCCACACCAGCATCGAAGCCAATGCCCTGTGCCTCCAGCACACGCATCACCCCCGCCGCCGCCTCCAGCCCAAAGGCACTGCCCCCCGTAAGCAGCACCGCATGGACTTCCCGCATCATACAAAGGGGGTCGAGCAGGGCGGTCTCACGAGTCGCCGGTGCCCCGCCCCGCACATCCACCGCGCCGAGCGCGGGCCAGAGGCAACGCACGACCGTGCAGCCAGTGCCGGCCTCGAGGTGGGTATCATGGCCGACGAGGATACCAGGCACATCACAGATATCATCATGCCGCTCGATCACGAGGCCCTCCTCTGCCAAGAACAAGGCGTGCGGTGAGTCAGAACTGGTGGCGACCTCCTCTGAGGTCGCCGAATCCGCCGAGCACGGTGACCGCGAGCATGGAGTCAACCTTGGAGTCAACTCTGAGCATAGCATCATCTGGTGGATGTCTGGTGAGAGAGCGGCGGCCAATCGCACGACGGCGGCGAGTACGTCGCGAAAAGCCCATCAGGAGCCGGTCTCGCGCGCCGCGGGTACAGGGGATTGGTCTATAACATGCGTAGGTTTCGGAGGAGAGATGCATCCGTCGGGCGGCTCGGTGCGTATAGTGTGCGAGATGTGTAGTGTGCGAGGTGTTTTGCGCGTGGCGGAAGTATGGCACTGTTCGTGCTATGCCCGTTTGCTCCAGGCGGTGCGGATGAGGGCGCCACTGAGCTATAATGTAGGCAAGATGTCCGATGCCCGTCATCTCATTGGCGCACATCAGGCAGACAACGCTCGACACGACCCGTGCGAGCGCGTATGACGCGAGAAAGCAGGTGCCAGCAACAATGTTCGATAAGTTGTGGCTCCGCGGGCGCAATGGATCGCGGGATAGCTGGCAGCGCGGCAATTCCAGCGCTCCCGCCCTGACGGACGCCCTCCAAAATAATAATGGCGGTCCCTCAAATCGTCTGCCCAACGGCCCTGACCGCTCCCCAGG
>JADMIN010000547.1 GCA_015478575.1 Ktedonobacterales bacterium
GCGCGCTGGATGCGAGGGTCCGCCGCCGCCAGGCTCGCGAGCGCGTCACCCGCGCTGAAGCCGAGGATGCCGACACGGCTCGCCCCGACGCCATGCCACCGTTGCAGTGCCTGGAAGGCTTGTACTACCGCGTCGCTATCCACTGGCGCGAGGGTGTAGTTGATCAGCGCGGGCGTTGTCATCTCCATCGCCACTAGTCCCGCGCGCGCCAGCGACTCTGAGAGATTGATGAGTTGTGGCTCTCGCCGCTCGTCGCCCACACCTGGAATGATGAGCACGCCCTCACGGGCGCCGGGCACTGCTGGAGGAGTGGCGGTCGGCTCGTAGACATCGAGCGAGACGCTCCCACCCTGCGAAGGCACGGTGGGCGCGGTGTGGCGGATCGGCTCGCCGCTTGCCACGATGGGCGGGAGCTGGCTCGCCGCCACGAGCGCCGGCAGGAGCATCATGCCCCGCGTGGCCGCGCGCCCCCACGGCGTGAGCGAGGCGACGGCTCCCAGCAGGAAAAGGGTCACGAGGAGAACGCGCGCGAGCTGATTGCCCCATGTGTGGCCGTGGCGCGCGGACGTCCGCGCCCGCCGCACGGGCAGGTCTGGCAGGCGCAGGTCTGGCTCGGTGATCTCGTCATGCATGCTCGTCCCCTCCCATGAGCACAACCTCATCCCCTCATCATGCACTACGATCCGCGGCTGCCTGACATCACAGAAAAAGCGGTCCCTTTGGCGTATTCCCACCTCCGCTATGCTATACTGGCGCTGGCTTGAGTGACCGCATGCGTATGCGGAGAAGGGTGGAAACATGGGCGAGCGCGCACGGAGCTTGGCGGTGCGCGTCTGGCGGCGGGTGCGGAGCGCACCGCTCTCGGCGCACGTGCGCGGGCTGCTGCTGCGACGCAAGTTCACGCGGGCGGGGTGGCTGCTGATGCTGCCCGGACGCCCAGCGGTGCGGGTCACGAACCACGGCGGCGAGATCGTTGCGGAGCACTGCGCTTTCTACCCAGGTGTGCGGCTGGAATGCTTTCGCGGCGGCCGTATTTTCCTGGGTACCGGCACCTATCTCAACCGCAACACCGAGATCATCGCCGCCCAGGAGGTGCGCATCGGACGCGACTGCAAGATCGCCTGGGATGTGGTGATCATGGATACCGACCAGCACGGTATCGGCGCCGCCCCCGCCGCCACGCGCCCGGTGCGCATCGGCGACCGTGTATGGATCGGTTGTCGCGCGCTCATCCTCAAGGGCGTCAGCATTGGTGATGACGCCGTCGTTGGCGCGGGGGCTATCGTCACCCGAGACGTTCCTCCCGGCGCCATTGTCACTGGCCCCGCCGCCAGCATGCGCGGCCAGTGGGCGGGCACGAGAGCGGGCAGAGAGAACGCGGAGCGCTGAGCGAGGGAGGCTTCCCTGTCTTCCAATGCGGCCTCCTCCCGCTGGCGTTGCGCATCCACCGCGCGGATCCCCGTTCACTTACCGCGCCCGCGTGGGCGGAACGCCAGATCCACGAGCCAGGGCATTGTGCGCTCGAAGAACACCGCTACCCGATAGTAGCGTGGCACCACCACTTCGCGCCGGGGATGCGTTATCAGCCGTGCGATGCGGCGCGCCACGACCTCAGGGCCAGGCATCAGCGGCACGCGCAGGCCGCGCGTCAGGGGGGTGCGGATGAAGCCAGGCGAGACCAGCGAGACCGAGACGCCGCTGCCCGCCACCTGTCGCCGTAGCGAGAGCATGAAGCCGCGCACGCCATACTTCGTAGCTGAGTAGATCGGCTCGGCGGCTATCAGGCCCGCCACTGAGGCCACCGCGATGATGGCACCCCGCCGCTGCCGCAGCATCTCTGGCAGCAACGCCCGCGTCAGCAGCATCGTGCCAAGCAGGTTGACCTGGACTGTGTGGGTGATGTCCTCTGGTGCCGTGCGGGCAAACGCCCGATCGGCCCCCAGCCCGGCGTTATTGACGAGCACATCTACCCGCCCGTAGACTTCCAGGGTGCGTGCGGCCAGCCGCGCCACCTGCGCGGCATCGGTCATGTCAGTGAGGACTACCAGCGCCTGGCCGCCCGCCGCGGTGATCACGGCGGCCTGTGCCTCCAACTCCTCCGCGCGTCGTGCCGCCAGCACGACCGTCGCGCCGCGCCGGGCCAGCTCGCGCGCCGTTGCCGCGCCGATGCCGGAACTGGCACCGGTCACGATCGCCACTTGGCTCGCTAGCGCCCCCTGTGTGGTCAGGGCCATCTGATGCCCGCTCTCACTCGCCATCACTGCCTCGCCTTTCGCACGCCGCCCGCGACCGCCCCGACAACCTGATATGAGTGCGGTGACGCGCGCCTCTGTCACTGCGCAGAATCTCTATCCAAGCCACACCGAATGCATGTGCCGCTACAGCACATGGCGTGAGCGCGCATACACCCTCTCTGGGCGCGCCATCCCGCTGCTCATGCGCCCGTTGCGCAGCGTCGTGCCCCATACGCCCA
>JADMIN010000548.1 GCA_015478575.1 Ktedonobacterales bacterium
ACGAAGAGGGTGAATTGGCTGCCACTTGCCTGCACTTGGAGCGTGTTGGTCGTATTCAGCCCCTGGTTGATCGCTACGCTCGTGCCCTTGCTCAGCGGATCACCCGCGCTGCCATTCACCACACGGAAGAAGGCCCATTCCCCCGCGCCATCAATGCGGAAGCTGTAATAGTTGCCCTTGCTCACGCGGTGAAAGACCAGGCCGAAGATAGACGCGGGCGGGCCACTGATCTGCTTCACTTGAACAGATATCGTGCCGCTGGTCAAGGCATTGCTCGGCGCGTAGCAGATCTCCGCGGCGCTGATGTGGTAGCCGTCGCCCTTGAAGGTGCAGGGGCTGGTGTTGGTCCAGCCGTCCGCGACAGAGGTCAACGCGTAAGAATCGCTGTTGCTGACGACATTGCGCACGACAGCGATCCCAATCACTACGCCGAAAAGGAGGATGGCTCCCACCAGCGAACTGATGACGACACGGAGACTTCCCGCACTCTTCTTCGCTGGGCGTGGGGGCGCGACTGGCGTGGGCGGCGTCATCATTGGCCCCATAGGGCGGCTTGGCACGGTCGGCGCACCGAAGCCGCTGGGCTGTCCCATACCGTAGCCTGGCGGTGGGCCACCCGCCGGTGGCCCGTAGGGTGCCTGGCCGCCATAGGCGCCACCCTCGTTTGGTCCACCCATCGGGTAGTTCGGGGGCATGCCCTGGTCGGCGAAGGGGCGACTTGGCCCGGCAGGTTGTCCATAGCCTGGTGGTGGGCCACCCGGCGCGGGCTGTGGCGGTTGAGGGGCGGATCCATAGTCAGGAGATCCGGTATTCCGCATCAATGAGAACGGCATGCCACAGCGCGGGCAGGCGTCACCGGTCGCGCCAGCCAGATTGAGGCCGCAAGTTGGGCAGTTCATAGCTTGCTCCTTTGGAGAACGCGCGAAAGACCCGCGCGAGAATACGCCATGCCAGTATACAGGCTAGAGGCGCGCACATCAATATGCACATCAACACGGGGGAGACGCTAACGGCGGGGCTACTCCACCTCGGCCTGGGGCAGCAGGGCAAGCAGGGTATGCAGGATGCGCCCCGTCAGGCCCCAGATGCGATAGGAGCCGAAGTCATAGAAGCAGACGGAATGCGGGACGCCGCCGCGCGTCCAGATTTCCTCGTGGAAGATGGCAGGATCAGCCAGTGCCGCCAGCGGCGCCTCGATCACCTCGGCCACCTCGGCGGCATGAGGCCGCAGTGGGGGCAAGCCGCCGCCCAGCCAGCCGATATAGGGCGCGACGACGAAGTTGCTCACCGTCGCCAGCACGGGCGGCAGCGGCCCGACAAGCGTCACCAGCGCCGGCTCGATGGCGAGTTCCTCATAGGTCTCGCGTAGCGCTGTCTCGGCGAGCGTGGCGTCACCAGCATCGCGCGAGCCACCGGGAAACGAGATCTCGCCGCTGTGGACGGAGAGGGTGCTGGCGCGGCGCGTGAAGAGCAACCGCGGCGCGCCATCGCGCGGATAGAGGGGCACCAGTACCGCGGCGACACGGCTGAGCGGGGCGGGCTGCGCCGCGAGGTCACTGGCGGGCGCGGCCGCGAGGTGACGACGCAGATAATCCGCTAGTGCTGGGGCGTCACCCAAGAGGCGTGCCCGGTTCATAACGCTCGCCGCTTGACCCTCGGCGAACTTGTCCGCTGGATCAGGAAGATTGGAATCCGTCCGCCGCACCTGCCCTCTCCTCGCGCCTATGAGACCTTCACCCACCGCCGCCCAGTGCCGCTTGGGTCGCGTATCGCTCTCGGCCTTGCCCGCTTCACACGAATTGCTTGCGCTTCAAAGCGCCATCTGGTATACTAGTGCGTGAAGCGGGGGCATGCAACGTGGGCCGCGCGGGATCGGCGTATGGGGAAAGCGGCGGCACTCCGGGCAAGGGCGCCCGCGGGAGTGCTTTTGTTCCCTCAAGCGTCACTCCGCATTGAACACATCACACTGTAGGTAGGTACACTGTAGGGGTGCGGGTAACATACCGTCGTCCACCAAGACACACGATCCACGCCGCGCTGGCGCGACGGCGCCCCTCCATTCGCTCTATTCCCCCGGCCCGCGTGGCCGTCCCCCGCTTCACGCCCGGTCGTATCTTGGCGCCCGCGCTGGCAATGACCGCCGCACTCCGCCTCGTGCCGAGAGCTAAACGGCTGTGCTGTGACGCGCGCGCATGCGGTGAGCCTTGCGATATGATGATGCGTGACCTTCCCCGCATGCGGCACGGCGCGCGAGCACGTGCTGGCGATATGGCGAGCATTCGGGTGCCGCCCTAGTGGCGCCTTCGCGAGGAACCGCTCAGCGACCGCGCTGGTAGCCGCGGATGCCCACTCGGCGCGCATGAGTGGTCGCCAGCGTTTAGGTTAGCATGGCACGAGTGCCCGGTACCGACCGGACCGCACGGGATATCCCGTGACCACCCTGGGGCCGCAAGCCAAGGCTCATCCTCAGGGC
>JADMIN010000549.1 GCA_015478575.1 Ktedonobacterales bacterium
GGGCCGCCCTGACTACGGGAGTGCTGGCTGTACTCCACCGTTACATGCATGCCTGGCTGCGCGCCAACCAAGGATGCCAGTTCGTGATCGGCCAGATCGCGCCCAAAGAAGTCGCCGATGAGCGCGCGGGTTTCGGCGCTGCCGTGATTCTGCGGGCCAGTTGTGTGATACGTCGTCCCGCCTTCCACCAGAACCCGCGCCCCCTGCCCGCGACTATGCAGCGGCACGGAGGCTTTCGTCCCCGTGCCAGCGCGCCCATCGGCGCTGTGTGCCAACCCGCCCCCACCGACCCAGCCCGCGAAGCGATGCTTGCCATCAAACACGGGTCCGCCAGCGCGGCGGGTGGCGGTCGCCATCTCCAGCGCGCGCACCTCAGCAAACACCGCCCGCACCTCATCAGGTGTCACCACGCCTTGCAAGCGGTCGTGGGCGTAGTCCGCCAGATGATCGGGCAGCGACGCCGCACGCCAGCAGGGTTGCGGCTCCCCAGACTTGGCGGCGCGTAACGCCTTCTCCCGCCAGGCGCGCCACTCATTGCGAATGGCATCGGGGTCAGTGGGAATGGTGGCGCGTTGCGCCGCCTTGCCCTTCCCCTGTCTTGCCTGGGCAATCAACTGATCCACCTGCGCTGCTGCCGGACCAGTGGTTGACGGGGTGGCGTCACCCCCTTCCGCATCTACTGCTGGATTGCCACCCGCACCCAAGGGTGGCGCGGGCGAGTTGTCAGGGGATTGCCCGCCGTTATCCTCGCCGTCACCCTCATCCGGTTCCGCGCCAAAATCGGCAGCGCCCAGCTCCTGATTGAACGGGTCCTGTTGCTGTTCCTGCTGGCGTTGCATCTGCTGGTTGATCAACTGCTGCTGCTGCAACGCCGCCGTCTTGGACTGCTGCTCGGACTGCTGGTTGGCGAGAGCGAACGCGGCGGCCTTGGCGATCATCTCTGGCGTCACGATGCCCGTGAGTCCGGATTGGGTCGCCATGAAGGGTTCGATTTCTTTTTTCACCGGCCACTTCATCAGCCGCGCCATATCGGACGGTGAGATCGCCATATTTTTGACGCCGATCTCCAACATTTGCGCCCGCTTGAATTCATCTTCCACCTCCTCGATCCCTGCCCATTCCAAACAGAGGCGTTGATCGAACTTCTCTTTCAGGATCGCGGTAAAGAGGAGGGCGAAGCGTTTGGCCAGCGGCTGAATGACGCGCCGGTAGATGACATTCTCCTGCCCGTCGGAGGAGGCGCGGTTGACATCATCCGTAAAGCCGATCTCGGCGGGCGTCACACCAAAAGCGGCGCAGGTGATCTTGAGGTTCCAATGGTCAAAATCGGTCTGAGGTCCCTCCATCTGCGTGGAGACATATTGTCCGATCTCCGGCGGCAGCACCTTCAGCCGTGACCGGACCTGATCGTTACCCGCCAGCGCGCCGTTCAGCCGCAGTTCGATCTCTTCATACAGTTGCAGATCGTCGCTGGTGGTCCCCGCCGCCGCGTTGCTGGCCAGCAAGAACCCGGCGGGCGTCGCGCCATCCGTGTAGCGGGACAGATCCAGGGTCTGTTTGCGCAATTCCACCTGGATGGGCAGCCAGATATCCTCAACGCGCGACCGCGAATAGGCCGAACTGGTCCGCTCCATATCCGAGAGCTTGCGCATATCGCGCGTCGTGTATAGCCAACTGCCCACCCCATGCACGATCTGCTCAAAGGCGGGCCAGGGGGGCGTCGGGAGTTTGCCACGCTGGTCGTACAGCAGCTTGATGGTGTCCGCCGCGACCACCTCGACATACAGCACGTCACCATTATTGGCGCGATTGATGTAGATGATGGCCTGCCCCAGATCCAGGATGTCATTGGTGGCTTTGATCATCCAATCGGTGAGCGTGCCCTCCCCATCTGGCGAGGCGATCCACGCCTGGGCGGGGCGCAGGATCTTCTGCCACTTCGGATCGGTATCTGCCTCGCCGTCAGGAATGACGCCCGCATCGAAGGTCAGATGGGGGTCCAGGCGCGACAAGACATCGAACCACACGCGCTTACACAGCGGTATGGCGTAGTAGAGATCGGCGAAAGCGCGCAGTTGGGCGAAGGTCGTGACCTCTTCCGCGCGTGGCAGGGCGTTGGTGTTGACCGCGATGGGGTAGTCACGCAGGCGCGGGCCACGCGGCGTGCCGATATCGGGCGCGGGGATCAGGGGCGCGCCTGGGGCAAAGGTCGTGACCACCTCTTCCTGTGGCGCCTGGTGGGACTGCATCTGGTTGACCAGATCTTGGCTCACGCCCCCCCATTGCTGATCCGTGCGCGGTTGGCCCTGGATGCGGTAGCGCGGTGACCCCGCCTGCGTCACGGGCGGCGTCTGCGTCAGGTATGTGGGTAAGGTGCGCGCTGCCGCTTGCTGCTCTGCGGAGAGCTTCCGCGTCTGCGTCGGTTGTTGGGTGCGGCGCGGGCGGCGCGTTTGTGACATGGGGCGTATCC
>JADMIN010000550.1 GCA_015478575.1 Ktedonobacterales bacterium
AACGGCGTGGTTGGAAGAGCATCGCGAGGCTATCAACGCCCTCAACGTCTTCCCCGTTCCTGATGGCGACACGGGAACGAATATGTCTCTGACCATGCGTGCCGCCGTGAAGGAGATCACCGACGTTGAAGATCCCTCTGCCGCGGTCATCGCGGAGAAGCTCTCACGCGGCGCCCTGATGGGCGCGCGTGGCAACTCGGGTGTCATCCTCTCGCAGATTTTGCGCGGGCTGAGCCACGGTCTGGAAGGCAAGACCACGTTCACCGCCAGCGATTTCGCCGCCGCCCTGCAAGAATCGGCCCGTATGGCCTACCGTGCGGTCATCAAGCCCGTCGAGGGCACCATCCTCACGGTGATCCGTGAGAGCGCGGAGGCGGCGCACCAGAGCGCCGGGCACGGCAGCGACATCACCATGATGCTGGAAGATACCGTGCATGCCGCGCATCTGTCCGTCGCGAAGACGCCCGATCTGCTCCCCACGCTCAAACAGGCGGGGGTGGTGGATGCTGGCGGGCAGGGGCTTGCTATTATCCTAGAAGGCATGTGGCGCTACGCGCGCGGCGAGACCGTCGAGATGACGACGCAGGAACGGCAGGAGGAGGCGAGCGAGTTCCACCGCGGGCGCGTCGAGATAGATGAGGAATTTGGCTATGAGGTCGTCTTCCTGCTGCGTGGCGAGAACCTGAACCTAGAGGAGATCCGCGATACCATCAACGCCATGGGCGGCGTCTCCACGGTCATCGCTGGCGACGCGACCCTCATCAAAGTTCACACTCACACACCGCATCCTGGCCAGATTCTCGACTACGGCGTCTCACTGGGCAGCTTGCAAGATATTAACATCGAAAACTTGCAAGAGCAGAGCCTGCGTTATGCCGCTGAGAGCGCGCGCGAGCACGGCGGGGGCACGCCACCGGCCAGCGGCACCACTGATAGGGCCGCCCCAAGCGCGAATGGCATGACCGTGGCACGCGACCTGAGCGGGTATGGCGCGGCGGTAGCGACTCCCCCTTCCGCCGCGGCCCCTGGGGCCATGCATACCACCGAGATTGGGATCGTCGCGGTCGTCGCGGGTGAGGGCTGGTCCAATGTCTATCGCAGCCTGGGCGTGACGGCCATCGTTCCTGGCGGCCAGACGATGAACCCCAGCACCCAAGAGCTGTTGGAGGCGGTGGAGAGCTGCCCGACCGAGAAGGTGATCCTGCTGCCCAACAACAGCAACGTCATTCTGAGTGCGCGCCAGGTGCCCCAGCTCACACGGAAGCAGGTCTACATCGTTCCGACCGTCACCCTACCACAGGGCATTACGGCGCTCCTCGCCTTTAACTTCGAGACGAATTTCGAGACGAATTGCCAGGCGATGGAAGACGCGATCAAGCGTGTGCAGACCGCGGAGATCACCCAGGCCGTCCGCTCAGTGCGCATTGATGACGTAGAGGTCAGCGAGGGCGACATCATCGGATTGGTCAATGGCCACCTGGTCACCGCTGGGCGCGACATGGCGGCCATTCTCCACGAGACGCTGACGCGCATGGGCGTTGAGCGGTTCGAGATCATCACGCTGTACTATGGCACAGGCATTGCCGCGTCGGTCGCGAATGAGATGGCACAGCGGATCAAAGAGTGGTTTCCCGCTCAGGAGATCGAGGTGGTAGATGGCGGTCAACCATACTATGCCTACATCGTCTCAGCGGAGTGAGTGACATGTTGGCCGTGGCAGCGGAGGGGCAGGTAGCGCATGACCGTACGTATTCTCGTAGACAGCACGGCGGATTTGCCGCCGGAGCAAGCGCGGGCGCTTCACATCGAGGTCGTCCCACTTACCGTCATGTTCGGCGATGTCTCGTACCGTGATGGCGTGGATCTCGATGGGCCAGCGTTCTATGCCAAATTGAGTCGCAGCCCAGTGATGCCCACGACCTCTACGCCACCGCCCGCGCTCTTCGAGGAACGCTATCGCACGCTGATTCAGGGCGGGGCCACGGGCATCCTGGCGCTGCACATTAGCAGCAGTTTGAGCGCCACCGTCTCCGTTTCGACGCTGGCGGCCCAGGCCGTCAGCGCGGAGACTGGCGTGCCCATCGAGGTGATAGACTCGCGCTCAGTCAGCGGGGGCTATGGCGTGCCGGCCGAGATCGTGGCGCGTGAGGCACTCGCGGGTAAGAACCTACCAGAGTTGAAGGCGCATGTCGAGAGCAGCGTTCGGCGCTTCGACTCCGTGAATGTCGTCGGCCTGCTGCCGGCCGCCGAGAAGCCGGCGAAGACCCAGGCCCTGATCTACACCGCGCATTACGACCACCTCGGCATCGCGCCCGAAGACACCGGCGACCGCATCTACAACGGCGCGGTCGACAACGCGACTGGCTGCGGCATCCTGCTCGAACTGGCGAAGGCCTGGGGTTCGATGAAACAGAAGCAGCCGCAACCGGTGCTGTTCGCCGCGGTGACCGCCGAGGAGAAGGGCCTGCTC
>JADMIN010000551.1 GCA_015478575.1 Ktedonobacterales bacterium
TTCTTGCGAGCCCGGTGGGGAAGCGACCTGGGTTGAGGAGGTGCGCTGGGTCAAACGCTCGCTTGAGCTCGCGCATCAGCTCCAGCATAGACGGCTCTGCCCCCCAGACGGCCAGACCAGTCTATAGTGCGCAGGGTCAGACGTGCACAACAGCCATCCGCCTGCGCGCGACCAGCGTCGAGTGGATGGCACCAAGCGCTTGGCCAAAAGCCGCCACCTCGCGCTCAGGCCTCGGCGCATGCCCGATGTCCCGGCTGAGGCGCAGCCAGGCGACACCGACGACGGCATCCGCCATCCAGCCCAGGGCCACGCCATGCTCCGCCGCCAGCATCTGCCCCATCGCCAGCACATCGCCGACCTCCAGTGGCAGCACGGCGACCCGCAGCAGTGCCGCTTGCGTGGTGGGCACGCGCATACCGGCGAAGTCCGTGGCGGCGGACCAGAACGCCTGCTGTTCTTCGCCCTCCAGGCGCACGACCGCACGGGCACCCGCCAGATGGAGCTTCGCTTCGGCCTCGGCTAGGGCACGCGCCACCGCGGGGGGCGGACCGGGAAAGCGCGCCGCGACGAGTACATGGTCGCCATGCTCCGGCGCGAGCGCGGCTAGCTCGGGGAGGGCGTGCGCGTGCAGGGCCGCGATGGCACTGGGCCGCACGGCCAGTTCCGCCAGTGGTTCGGCCACGCCCAGCGCCGCGTCGAGCGCGCGAAAGACCCCAATCGCGGTGGCCTCGTGCTCCGGTCGCGGCACCAGCTTCAGATTCACCTCGACCGTCACTCCCAGCGTGCCCAGCGAGCCGATGTAGAGCCGCGTCATGTCATAGCCAGTGACATTCTTCACCACGCGCCCGCCCGTTTTGAGCAGGACGCCGCCCGCATCGGCGACCCGCAGCCCCAGCACCAGATCACGCGGCGCGCCATAGAAGCCCCGCCGCAGCCCCGCTGAGGCCGTGGCGAGCGTTCCGCCGAGCGTGGCCTGTCGCGCCAGCGGCACATCGAGCGGCAGCATCTGGCCCGCGGGCGCCAGCGTCTCCTCTAGGGTGGCATGGGTCAGGCCCGCCTGGGCGACGATCGTCAGATCAGCGGGATCATAGAGCAGCACGCGACACAGGCGCTCCACACTCAAGACGAGGTCACAACGGCGCGGCGGCATGCCAAGCGCCTGGCGCGTGCCGCCGCCCCACGGCACGACCGCGGCCCCCAACTCGGCGGCGATGGAGAGCGCGGCACTCACGCCATCGGCGTCAGCGGGAAGGGCGACGACAGGGGGTACCACGTCCTGCGCCGTGTAGCGCGCGGCGGCGTCGCCGGTCAGCACGCCTTCCGCCCCCAGCACCTTCGCCAGCCGCTCCGCCAGCTCGCGAGCGGGCGAGTCGGAGCCACTCTCCATCCGCGCCACAGCACATTTCCTTTCCCCTACGGGTGAGCGGCACGCTCATCCGCGCCTGCCTCTATGATGCTCTGTATGATGCCCTGTATGCTGCCCTATGAACATGGTAGCATTCTAGGCGCGGCGGTATCACGTCGGCACGACGCGCCCCCGCGCCAATGCTTCAGGCGATTGCGTCTTTCTGCGTCTGGCAGGGTGTGGTACAATAGCCGCGTAATTCAGGAAAATTGGCGTTTGCCACGTCTGGGGGCGCCGCGGTAGGTTCGGCGCGCGAGTATCTCTTCAGCAGCGTATGCGATGGCCATTGTCGGGTCAGAGCCAGGCGGGGCCATGCGGTCGGTAAGCAAAAGTCAGAGTGTGGGGAGATGATGATGGGTCAGCAAGGGCGCATCCTCGACGGCGATCTCGAGACGCTGGGCCTGCAAGCCACGCTCAAGATGCTCGCACTCGGAGGGCACACCGGCATCCTGAGTGTGGAGTCGGGACCGGAGCGTCTGCGCATCGCCTTGCAATCGGGCAATATTGTCGCGCTCGAAGAGCCGGGCGGCGTCGCCCCCGACCTGATCGAGATCTTCCGCCTGTTGCGCCGGCTGCCTGGGGTGCCACGCGCCGAGATCAGCAAGCTGCGCCAGATGGCGGGTGGCAACCCCGTCACCGCGATGCTCCTCTTGCAAGAGCGGCGGATCATCACCGCCGACGAGATGCAGCGGCGCGTCGAGTTTGGCATCATCCAATCTATCAGCCGCGCCATTCGCTGGGAGCGTGGGCGCTTTGAGTTCCAGAAAGATATCGCCCCGTTCCAGGCACGCATCCCCTCCTACAAACCGCTCAACATTGACCACGTCTTGCTCGAAGCCCTGCGTGTGGCTGACGAGCGTGATCATTCCAGCTCGCTACGCCTCTCGCGCGCCACCGTGGCGCGCTGGATGCCGCAATTCCGGGGAGACGTTAGCCAGCTCGGTTTGGAGCATGAGGCGGTTGAGGTGCTCTGCCTCGCGAATGGGCAGTTGCCACTTTCCGCCATCGCCTATGGGCTGCTCATTCCTGAAGGGCGTGTGGCCGCCATTCTGGAGCGG
>JADMIN010000552.1 GCA_015478575.1 Ktedonobacterales bacterium
CCATAGAGATGCGCACCGCCTTGTAGCGCTCCCGCAGCCCCTGCGCGATGAAGGTCTGATGATGAGACAACAGGTGATACGGATCGAAACGCTTGTTGACCAGCAACTCATCACGATCAGTGACGAAGAGGATCTGGCCGGATTCTTTCGCGGCGGGCATATCCACGCCAAGCTTGGCCAGCCCTTGTTCCAGTTCCTGAACGGAGGCGGGTGTACCGGCGAATAGACACTTTTCGTGCTGGGAAAGGCCCACTTCGAGGAGACGCGCGGTGACTCCGCTGATCTCAGCGACTTTATTGTAGAGCTGGAGAATATGAGAACCCGGTGGGATGCGTTCTGACTTCCCCTCGACGCTCAAATCCATGCTGATACCTCCGCTTTATGAGGGCCAAGGGCTAACCATGCCGCACATGATAAGCTCGATACCTTGAGCCTATCCCGATCCGCGGTGAGCCGCGCACTCGGCACGTCTTCGTCGCCCGAATACGCGCGGCGGATCGGCGATAACTGGGAACGCGCAGTCCGCTCACCTGGGTGCGTTGGTGGTCCCATTGCCGGTGTCTTAGGTGAGTGTGACTCCTCCCCCGCCTGAATGGGGAGGCCATTTGGGACGACTGCCCTGGGCATGTAGCCCCAATCTCACCTTGTATATATACTTAAGCAGGATATCTGTCAAGAGTATCGGCCTGCCTAAAGGCAAATCACCATCCTCTCATCCCTGGCAACACCGGGCACCTCTGCCCTCTCCAACCCGTGCCATCTCACGATCACACGGCGCGACGACAGCGGTTGATGGGCATTTCGCAGCCCTCGTGCCACCAATCCCTGGCACGGCATCAGTCTCGCCTCAGCTCTGCTGCTCACGCATGGTTGGGAAGAGAATCACCTCGCGGATGGATTTCTGGCCCGTCAAGAGCATGGTGAGCCGGTCAATGCCGCCGCCATAGCCACCTGTAGGCGGCATGCCGAACTCCAACGCCTCGATGTAATCCTCGTCAAGCATCTGCGCCTCGTCATCGCCGCCGCCGCGCTGGCGTGCCTGATCCTCGAAGCGAGCACGCTGGTCGAGCGGGTCATTAAGTTCGGTGAAGGCATTCCCCAACTCCAGCCCGCACGCGAACGCCTGGAAGCGCTCCGCCGTGTCACGAGTGCCGGGCTTGTGCTTGGCCAGCGGCGAGAGGTCTCGCGGGTAGTCATAGAGGAAGACGGGGTCCTTGATCCTCGCGCCCTCTCCCCGAATGATGGCGTCTTTGAGTGCGTCAATCAGCCGCCCACGCCCCAGCTTGGGGTCCGCCGCGTAGCCGCGCTCGCGCATGGCCTCCGCCAGCGTGTCACGGTCGGCATACGCCTCGTAGTCAATGCCGGTGTGAGTGGTGATGGCCTCACGGAGCGTCAGGCGCTGCCAGGGCGGGGCCAGGTCCACCGTCGCGCTGGCGTATTCGATGACCGTGCCGCCCGTCACCGCGCGTGCGATGTGAGCATACATCTCCTCGATCAGCCGCATGATCTCTTCGTAGTCAGCATACGCCTGGTAGCACTCCATCATCGTGAATTCAGGGTTGTGGTCGCGGTCAATGCCCTCGTTGCGGAAGGTGCGCCCAATCTCATAGACGCGCTCCAGCCCACCCACGATCAGCCGCTTCAGATAGAGCTCTGGCGCGATGCGCAGGTAGAGATCGCGGTCGAGCGTGTTATGGTGCGTGATGAACGGGCGTGCCGTCGCGCCACCATAGAGCGGCTGAAGGATGGGCGTCTCGACCTCGATGAAGCCGCGCGCGTCGAGGAACTCCCGCATGGACGCGAGCACCCTGGCCCGCGCGATGAAGATCGGGAACTCGGTGTCGCGGTTGGCGATCAGGTCCAGATAGCGCTTGCGGTGGCGCGTCTCAGGGTCAAAGAGCTTCAGTTCGCCGCCGGGACCCTTGGCGGGCGGAGGCAGCAGCGCCTTAGCGAGCACGCGGTAGCGCTCCACGCGCAACGTCTTCTCGCCCGTGCGCGTGATGAAGAGGGCGCCGGTGGCTTCGAGGAAGTCGCCCAGGTCAAGCAGCCGAATGAGGGAGAACGCCTCATCACCGATCACGTCGCGCTTGAGGTAGAGTTGGATGCTGCCGGAGCCATCCTCGATGTTAGCGAAGGCCGCTTTGCCCATCTCGCGTAGCTGCTTGAGTCGGCCAGCCAGGGTGATGGTCCGCTCGTGCAGTTCGTCATAGCGCGCTAGCGCCTCCGCGGCGGTGTGGTCGCGGGCACTGTGTGTCGGATAGGGGTCAGCGCCCGCCGCGCGCATGGCAGCCAGCTTCTCCAGTCGTGCCTCACGCTCGTCCATCAGTCGATCCTGATCCTTCTCTTCAATGCGGGATCTATTCAGGGACATTGTATCACGACAGCCGCATGCCCGGCAGCCCTCGCCGCCGCTCGCTGGCGCCTGGCGCCCGCCGCCACCTTCTCCGCTCCTCCCGCT
>JADMIN010000553.1 GCA_015478575.1 Ktedonobacterales bacterium
GCTCTCGCTCCAGGAGGAGGGCATCGCCGTGTCGCCAGAGACGCGACGGCAGGCGGAAGCCGCCTGGGCCAGCGCGCCGCGCGCGGCGATGGCGGAGTGGCAGGCCGTCCAGCCGCCGACCGCGCCGGGTGCGCCAGAGCCACATGGCGCGGGCGAAGCCCCTGAGATGGAGCGAATGCTGGGAACGAGTGATGAGAGGAGAACGTGAGCCATGACACCTGAGCAACGCACGCCGCCAAACGATGCCACCGACGCCCGCGCCACCCCTGCTCCCGACGACATGCCCAATGGGGAGGGCATCGGCGCGACCGAGGACGAGGTGATCCGTGATGCCACTGTTGTGACGCCGGATGTCACCGACATGGGCCGGGATGAGCTTGGCCGCGATTGGCCGGATGAGCCAGGGTGGGGGCGCGGCGCGACGCCCGCCGGCGCCACCGCTGACGATCGCGCCGAGACCGAGCGGGAGGGAGCGTCATGAGTCAGACACCACCCAACCACGAGCGGCCAGAGCCAGCGACGCCACCAGACGGTTCCGGTGCGCCGGGAGATGCGGGAGGGCCGGATATCTTCAGCGGCGAGAGCGGGCCGATCAGCCCACCACGCGCGGGCGAGGCGGCGGATGCCAACGACTACCACCCAGAGCGCGGCTATGTCGGGTCGAGCGGTGGGCTGGGCGGCGGCGACGCGATGGGCACGACGACGACGCGCACCAGCGCGGGCGCGCCCGTTCAGGGCTACGCGGGTCCGCATCCGCCTAGCGATTGGTCCGGTCTGCCAGCGGGCGACGGTGGGGACGCGCCGGAAGCGGCCTCCTCCGGCCTAGGCGACGCGGGTCCTGCCAGGGGCGAGAACCTGAGCGAGGATGAGCAACGCCTGGATGCCGCGTCCCCGCCACGCGGCAGCGCCGCGCCGGAGCACGATGTCGCCATGGCGCCCGGCGTCAGCGCGGCGGGAGCGCATGGCTGGCCGCTGCCGTCAAGTGGCGCGCCCAGCGTGACCAGCGGCGCCGCGCCGCATCCAGGGGGCGCGTCGGCGAGTCGCGGCCCGGTCGCCGATGCCGCACCCAGCGACGTGGATATCGCTGGCGAGCCTGGCGCCTGATGCGGCAGTGAGAGGCGCGGATGGGGAGGGCCGGGCGTGCGTGGAGCGTCCCCGCCCTCCTCCACTACGCCGCTTCGCACCTGCCATGCTCGACCGGGGAACATCGCTCCACGCGGGCCGCACCACGCGCGGCGCGCCGCAACGGCACGCCCTTTCACGTGGAACGCTGCCCCGCCGCTGCCATCCACGGCACGCTGGGCTTGCGCGTTGTGGGATATTCTGATGTAGGATACTCTACGGTAGCGTTGGGATACGGCTAGTCGCCGCACTCGCTGGCGCGGGTATGTCCGTTGGGGCTGGCCGCGCCCGGATGTGGCGTGGCACCCCTCCCCTTGGTGTACGCTTGGCGCTCCACCACCACTGCCATCACACCGAGTATGTACAGATGAAGGACCGCTCGATGCGCATGCGCGATCCCTGTTAGGCGTCCCGCTGGGGCCTAGGCGCCCACCGCCGCCGTAGATGGCGGACCCCCTCTCTTCTTCCCACGCGCCGCCGTGTGGGGAGCGGTTCTTCCTGTTCCCGCGCGCCTCCTCCGCTCTGTGCGCGCCCCCTCGTCGGCCCACCGCCGGTGAACAGAAGACACCCGCCACAGAAGAGAGGATCGCTTTTTCATGGCACGCGCCACCACCATCACCACATCACTCCCGCCACCAATGCCGTTCGGCGCCAACGCCCGCTTGCGCGCCACCCTGCTCAGCACCGCGCTGCTCGATGAGCTGGCCCTCGGCATGCTCGTCGTCGCGCTGCCGCTTGTCCGCGAGCGTCTGCACCTGACCTACACCGAGGCAGGTGCGCTCTTCACCGTCGGCGCGCTCTCCTCGCTCGTGCTGGAGCCGCCGCTCAACCTCGCCAGCGACCGCGGCTCGAAGCGCCTGCCCGTGCTTGGGGGCATGTTCGCGCTGGTAGTGGGCTTTCTGCTGGCTGGCAGCGCCTCCGGCTTCGGCGCGCTGGCGCTGGCCTTCGCGCTGATCTTTCCCGCCACCGGCGCCGCCGTCGGACTGGCACAGGCAGCGCTGATTGACGCCTCGGCGGCGGCGGCCACCCGCACGATGGCCCGCTGGACGCTGCTGTCGGGCATCGGCGATCTGCTGGCGCCGCTGGCGGTCACGGTGGCCGCCAGCCTCGCCCTCGGCTGGAGCGACCTCTGCCGCATCGCCGCGCTGCTGTGGCTGATCGCCGCCCTCTTCACCCTGCCGCAGCGCTTCCCCCCAGCCGACGCCCCCACGGAAGAAGGCGAGGGCGCCAGCGAGAGCCTGCTGGCGAGAGTGCGCGCCGCGCTACGGCATCGCGCGCTGCGCTGGTGGGTGGTCGTGCTGCTGATGGCCAACATGCTCGATGAGATCTTTCT
>JADMIN010000554.1 GCA_015478575.1 Ktedonobacterales bacterium
CGGCCTCTCCCGCCGTTGCGGCGTCCAGCGAGACAGCGATTCCAGCGATCCCGGAGACGAACTCCCGCAACACGCGCGTGAGCGCCTGCGCGCGATGCGCGGTGGTGACGGTGGGCGCCGCTTCTTCACCAGTGACCTCTCGGTCAACGAGTTCCTATTGGTACGCGAGGCGGGCTTCGAGCCGGTTGGCCTGGTGATCGGCACCTCGATCTATCACATCGGCTTTCAGTATACCAAGATGACGCAGAGCCAGGAACTGGGCGTGCTGACGCAGGCGATGTATGCCGCGCGCGAGCTGGCGATGAGCCGCATGGAAGCGGAGGCTGAGGCGCTAGAGGCCGATGGCATCGTCGGCGTGCGGCTGGAGGTCACGCGCTATGAGTGGGGCGCGCACCTGGCGGAGTTCAAGGCCATCGGGACAGCGGTCAAGGCACGCGATGCCGCGAACTATCGCACTCCTCAGGGCAAGCCATTTACCAGCGACCTCTCTGGCCAGGATTTCCGTACGCTGCTTGCCGCGGGCTATCGGCCGGTGGCGCTGACGATGGGCACGTGTGTCTATCACGTGGGCATCCAGTCCATGCGCCAGTGGTTCTCGCAGATCGCGTGGCAGAACGTCGAGATGGCCAACTATACGCAGGGTCTCTATGACGCGCGTGAACTGGCGATGGAGCGCATGCAGGCGGAGGCCGAAGCGGCGGGCGCGGAGGGTATCGTTGGGGCGCGCATCGTCGAGACCAACCACGGCTGGGATTCGCATGTCATCGAGTTTTTCGCGGTCGGCACGGCCATCGTGTCCACGCGCGAGGACCACGCCATTCCCACGCCCCAGATGGTCATCACCCTCAACGACATGGGGTAGTCGCGCCAGAGGGCCTGGCCCCGGCGGTAGGGGGCTGGGGACACCTTGCCAACAACTTTCCCAAGCACGTGAGACTCCTTCCAGGACAACTTCAGGCAGCCGCCCTCATCCCAAGCTTTCGCGTGATGTGGGGCGCCGCCCCATGCACGAATGGCCAGCCAACACACGCACATGTACGGCACCTTGTAGGTGATGGGAGATGCTGGTATACTAGCCGAGCCAGCAGAATAGCAGCGGCACCGCGTGCGAACTTGCCCGCGCGGGACACCTGCTTACCGAGCGATGAGGTGATGGGGCGATGGGACTGAGTGAGGCGGACACGCGGGCCAAGCTGATTGACCCGGCCATCCACGCCCGCGGCTGGACCGAAGACCTCATCCGCCGCGAAGAGACCGCTGGCGCCATCGAGATCCTCGGCGGCAAGGCCCGTCGCCTGGCGCATGGCCGGGTGGATTACACGCTGCGTGTGCGCGTCAACGCCGAGACGCAGCCCGTCGCCGTCGCGCTGATCGAGGCCAAGGCCGAGCATCTCTCCCCCGCGCACGGTCTAGAACAGGGCAAAGCCTACGCCACCTGCAAGCGTCTCAACGTGCCCTTCATCTTCGCCAGCAACGGCCACCAATACGTTGAGTACGATCGCTCCACCGGCCTCACCAGCAACCCGCGCCCGCTCGGCGACTTCCCCACGCCCGACCTGCTGCGCGCCCGCTACGAGGCCGCCGTGGGCTTCCGCCTCACCGATGATGCCGCGCGTCCCCTGCTCGCGCGCTATCCTGGTGGTGAGGCCACCCGCCGCTACTACCAGGATGCCGCCATCCGTGCCATCCTGGAAAAGCTCGCGCGTGGCGAGAGGCGCGCCCTGCTCTCACTCGCCACCGGCGCCGGCAAGACCTTCATCGCGGTCAATCTCTTGAAGCGTATCGCTGATGCCGGCCAACTCCGCCGCGCGCTCTTCGTCTGCGACCGCGACGAGTTGCGCAAGCAGGCCGCCGCCGCTTTCCAGAACGCCTTCGGCGCCGATGCCGCCACCGTCACCCGCGCCGACGCCGCCAAGAACGCGCACATCCTCATCGCCACCTATCAGACACTCGATGTCGCCTCCGATGAGGGTGACGCCAACTTCTTGCTCCAGCACTATCCCACGAACTACTTCAGCCACATCGTCATTGACGAGTGCCACCGCTCGGCCTGGGGCAAGTGGTCGCGGATCCTAGAGCGCAACCCTGACGCCGTGCAGATCGGCCTGACCGCCACCCCGCGCCAACTCCAGATCACCGAAGACGCCGCCGCCAGTCGCGAGACCCGCGCCGATGCGCGCATCACCGCTGACAACTACCGCCATTTTGGCGAGCCGGTCTATGAATACGACATGAGCCAGGGCATCGAGGATGGCTACCTGGCCGCCTGCGAGATTCTGCGCCGCGATATCTTTCTCGAACACTACACCGAGACCGAGCGCGAATCCGGCCTCACCCAGCAAGACCTCTGGAATAAGCTCCTCACCGACGCCATCACTGGCGAGCGCCTGACGCTCGAAGAAGTGCGCGCGCTATGACGCCGGCAGTTTTGAGGCCGCGCTGCTTCTGCAAGAC
>JADMIN010000555.1 GCA_015478575.1 Ktedonobacterales bacterium
CTCATCTGCTGGCGAAGGATGGTGTGCATGTCACGCTTGCCTGCCAAGACCGGGCGGAAGTGCTGGGTGATGCCGATCTCCTCAAACAGGCCCTGCTCAATCTCGTGGACAACGCCCTCGCCTACACGCCGCCCGGCGGCCATGTCGCGCTCGCGCTCGCGGCAGCGGATGGCCAGGCATTCCTCTCGATCAGCGATACCGGCCCAGGCATCGCCGCCGAGCACCTGCCGCATCTCTTCGAACGCTTCTATCGCGTGGATCATGCGCGTTCACGCCGGACGGGGGGCGCGGGACTCGGCCTGAGTATCGTGCGCTGGGTCGCCGAGACGCATGGTGGCAGCGTCACCGTGGAGAGCGTTGTGGGGCGCGGCAGCACCTTCACCATTGCGCTGCCGCTCGCTACCTCCCGCTGATGCCTACTCGTCCGCTAGCTCTGCCCGTGCGCGCTCTTTTCTGACCATCCTCTCTCCATCCCCTAACTGTCGTCTAACCCGCGCATGTCATGCTCCGGGTGTGGGGGACGCAAGCGGCCAAGCCAACAGGGAAGAGGGACAGGACAACGCAGCATTTGTCGCTCCGCCGCACGTAAGCTGAACGTAAGCTGATCGTAAGGGCGTGTGCGGGCGCTGGCGTCTCCTTCCTGTCCCCCACGGCACGAGACGCGCGAGAAGCGCGTACGTCGAGACCGGAGTATCAGGAGAAGGAGAGACACGAATGGGCAAGCGCACGATCATGTCACTAGGGCTTGCGCTCGTGCTGGTGTTGGGAATCGCGGCACTGGCTATCACCGTCAACGGCGCCTCGGCGCACCCCGCCATAAGCCATGCCAGCAGCCAGACCAGCATCCAAGCCGCACCGCGCTCGAACCATGCGGTGAGTAGCCAAGCCACAGCGACAGCAACCGAAACGACCGAGCAATCGGGCGACTCGGTGAACGACCCCGACGCAAACGCCCCATGCGCCAAAGATGCGCAAGGCAACGAGACGGGCAACTGTGAGAACAGCCAGAATTCCTCCGGCCCAGAGGATAACGGAGCGGGAGGTAGCGGGCAGTAGCCATCTGAGGCAAAGCAAGGCCACCAGTGGGTTGACCTGTAACCACCTGGCATGAAGCGTGAAAGTGCGATGCGCGCTCTCGGACATCACCTGACCAAACGGCGTCATGTCCGCGGGCGCGCATCGTTCGCGTGTGCCCACTAGCGTTCCTGTGAGCGAATAGCTATCAGGCGACCGCTAATCGCCCGAAGCGACAACGGCGAGCGGGTGCGAGTGGCCGATCATTGCGCCAGGTGTCCAAACACTCGATGTTGATAGCGACCGCCGTCGCCACACCCTGAAGATGGGGGGTGGCGAGGCCACTAGCGCGTGCGCGGCGTAGACCGAACGCGCGCGCATTCTGAGCCGTGACCACCGATACTCATGCCTTTCAGTAGATAGGGCTAGAGACTGACCTGAGGCATCGTCACCCGCTAGGATACGAGGGAACGGGTACTGGCCCCATGGAACGCTCGGCGGCGTCGGGCGCTGCCGCGCGCCAAAAGAAGAGCCGGAGGCGCGACCTATGCATGTAACCGTCTGCGTGTGTACCAGAGATCGCGGCGCCCGTATCGCGGCGACGCTCTCTAGCCTGCTCGCGCAACAGTATCCAGACTTCGACTGCGTGGTGGTAGATCAAAGCGCAACCGATGAAACCGAGCGCGCGGCAAAAGAGATCCTCGCGGGTGAGGCGCGCTTCACCTACCTGCGCTCGACGACGCGCGGCCTCTCCGCCGCCCGCAATATCGCGCTTGCCCATACACGTGGGCCAATTGTCGCCTTCACCGATGATGACTGCCGTGTCCCTCCTGATTGGCTGTCTCGCCTGGTTGATGCCTTCATCGCGTATCCCGATGCCGGAGCGGTCTTTGGGGTCGTGCGGGCCGCCCCGCATGATACCGAGGCGGGCTACATTCCCACCAGCGGGTTTACGCGCGTGCGCCTGATCCATTCCCCCTGGCGCAAGTGGTATGAGCAAGGCATCGGTGCCAATATGGCCTTTCGCCGCGCGGTGATCAATGCCGTTGGGCCGTTCGATGAGCTGCTCTGCCCTGGTGGGTTGCTGCGCAATGCCGATGACCGCGACATGAGCTACCGTGTGCTGCGGGCAGGGTATGCCGTGTTAAACACCCCAACAGTCGAGCTTATTCACGATGGCTATCGCTCTGGACCAGAAGCGCGCCGACTCGCGTGGGACGCCTCCTTTTCCATTGGCGCGGCCTATATGAAGCACGTACGCCTGGGTGATTGGGCGGCACTGCCCACCCTCATCTATGAAGGCATCCACAGCGTCAACTGGGGCCGCGCCCTCTTGCTTCGCACGCCCAACGGCCTCAAACGTCTGCTCTTTCTGCTGCTGGGCATGCGCTCGAGCTTCGCCTATGCGGTGGATCGGCGGCGACGGGTCTATAT
>JADMIN010000004.1 GCA_015478575.1 Ktedonobacterales bacterium
CTACCGAGGTCGCTCGGCGCCAGCGTCTGGGCGGCCTTAACTATCCCGCCGCCGCGCTCGAAGCGCTGCGCACCTACCAGCCGATAGCGGTGCGGCTGCGCTTCCCCGCGGCTGATGGCGGGCCAGAGCAAGTCGTGGAATCGGTGGTCATCTCGGTGCTCGTCATCAATACGCCCGTCTTCGGTGGCGTGATGAGCATGCGCGTGCCGGATGTCGCGCTGCGAGATCGCTTGCTCGATCTCATCGTGATCGAGGCGTTGGAGCCACAACACCTGCGCGAGACCTTCGATGGCATGCTAGCGAGCTTGGCGCGGCTGGCCGAAACCTGGCTGCACCGCGGCAGCGAGCCTCAGCCACCGACGGCGGCGACCGCCGGTGAAGAGTCGGGCTTCAACCTGCCGGGAGTGCGCCGCTATAAGGCGAGGTCCGTGCTCTTGGAGAGCGACACGCCGATGGATATCACGATGGATGGCGAGATTCGCGCGCACACGCCCGCGCTCGTGCGCGTGGCGCCAGAGCCGGTGCGTGTGTACGTGCCCGACGCGATGGCCGCGCGGGAGATGCGGGCTGAGCGCGGCGAAGAAACAGGTCGCGAAGAAACAGGTCGCGAAGAAACAGGTCGCGAAGAAACAGGTGAGGTGTGAGTACCCAGCAGCCCGGTCGCCCTGGAGATGGCGCCCCCCCTTCGTCAGCGCGCTCATCGCGTCCGCGCCGACGCGCCCGTCTGGAGGCCACGCCCGCGTCGCGTGAGGTTGCCATCCCAGAGCGGCGGCGTTCCCCGACGCGAGCCACCGCCGCGCAGCGCCTCATCGCCGCCTTCGCCACGACACAGCCCTTCCCGCTGGATCCCTTCCAGCGAGAGGCGGCGGAGTACCTGGCCAATGGCGACTCGGTGCTGGTCGCCGCGCCTACCGGCACGGGGAAAACCGTCGTGGCCGAATTCGCCATCTGGCAGGCACGCCAAGCCGGCAGGCGCACCATCTATACGGCCCCCATCAAGGCGCTCTCTAACCAGAAGTTCCGCGATTTGCGCGCCCGCCACGGCGAGCGCGAGGTGGGGCTGCTGACGGGCGACATTGTCGAGAACCCCGCCGCACCCATCGTCGTGATGACCACCGAGATCTATCGCAACATGCTGTTGGAGGGCTGTCGCGCCGCGCGTCGCTCAGCCGACGAGGAGGCGGCGGAGCTGGTGGCGCCGCTGCGCCAGCGATGGGACGCGCATGCGCGGGGCGCGGGCATGCTGGAGACGGCGGATGCCGCGGAGTTGGCGCGCCAAGCGGAACTTGATGAGGAGCTTTCTGGCGTGGGCTGCGTCATCTTCGACGAGTTGCACTACCTGAGCGATCCAGAGCGCGGCCCCGTCTGGGAGGAGGCCATCATCCACTCTCCGGCGCATGTCGTCTTCGTTGGCCTCTCGGCCACCGTCAGCAATGCCGATGAGCTGCGCCGCTGGATCGAGCGCGTGCATGGCCCGATGGCCTTGGTCTTCCATGACGAGCGCGCCGTGCCGCTGGAGCACTACTTCTATCTGGATAGCAAGCTCCATCTGGTGCGGAACGCCGAGGGCGCGCGCGTGGAGCGCTTCCCCGATATCGGCGGCGAGGCCAAGGCGGCGCGCCTGCGCAACCGAGGCCGTCGCTACACCTTTGGCGGCGAGGACGAGCACGAGCCACCAGCACACATCCGCCTCAGTGGCACAGCGGCAGGCACGGCCCAGCGGATGGCGAGCGGAGATAGCAGGCTCACGGCCCCCACCCCACCTGAGCCAGAGGAGCCGCGCGAGCGCGCCGCGCCAGAGCCAGGCGAGATCCTCACCGCGCTCCGCCTTGCTGACCTGCTCCCCTGCCTCTACTTTCTGCCGGGCCGGCGCGCCGTAGAGACCGCGGCGGCGAGTGCGGCGGGGCATCTGCTCACCAGCCCAGAGCAGCTTGGTCGCTTGCGGCGCGAGGTGCAAGCGTGGGTAGAGGCGCTGCCGCCCGATGACCGCAAGCTCGATCAGGTGCGGCGGCTGGCGGAACTCTTGCCGCGGGGCCTGGGCTTCCACCATGCCGGGCTACTGCCCGCGCTCAAGGTGATGGTGGAGACGCTCTTCTCGCGGGGCGAGTTACGCGCGGTCTTCGCCACTGATACCCTCGCGCTCGGCATCAACATGCCCGCGCGCTGCGCGGTGGTGGGCAGCCTCAGCAAATTCGATGGCACGCAGATGCGCCTGCTCACGCCCAATGAATATCAACAACTCACCGGGCGCGCGGGCCGCCGTGGCATGGATGCGAAGGGCACCGCCGTGCTGCTCTACTCGCCGTGGGATGCCTTCGAGCCGGCTTTTGCCCAGCTCACCGCACCCCTGCTGCCGGTGACCAGCGCCTTCAGCGTGCGCTACAACACCGTGCTGAACCTGTGGCGCCCTGGTGATCTCGAGCGCCTGCGGCGGGCGGTGGCCGCGAGCCTGCGCGAATTCCAGCGGCAGGCCCAACGGTCACGCCAACGCGCTAAGGCCGGTGCGCGCCATGACCGCAAGGGCGAGCGAGGTGAGCAGACCGCCGCGCTCAGCCGTGCCGCCTCCGCTGAGCTAGGCGCGGCGATCTACGTGCTGCGCACCCTGGGCTACATTGACCAGCAGGACGAATTGAGTGTGCGTGGGCACCTGCTGCGGGCCATCTTCCACCCAGCGGGGATGATCTTGGTCGAGCTGCTGCTGGGCGGCGCGCTCGATGATCTCGGCCCAGCGGAGGTGGCTGAGGTCCTGAGCTGGTTCACCTATGATAGCAGCGACCGCACCCTGCGCAACCTCTACACGCCGTCGCAGCGGCTGGTGCAGGTGCGGCGCGAGGTCTGGCGCGCCCAACGGTTCGTGCAAGATCTGGAGTATGAGGAGGGGCTGACGCTTAGCCCTGGCACGGTGGAGAGCTTTCACAGCGTCGCGCTGAACTGGTGGCGCGGGGCGACGCTGGCGGGGCTGCTGCGGCATATTGAGCTGGCTGAGGGTGATGTGCTCGTCGCACTCAACCAGACCATTGACCTCGCCCAGCAGGTGCGGAGCGCCGTCGGCCAGACGCTGGATGAGCGCGGCCTCTGGAAGCTGGTGGGAAGCGAGACCAAATACGGGCGCTGGCTCACCGAGACGCGCGCCCGGATGGAACGCCTGCGTCCGGCGCTGGCGCAGGCATGGCAGGGAATGCTGCGGGGCAGTGTGGCCATGAGCCGCGCCATCCCCTCGATGGCGACGCCCCCACCAGCCGAGCCGAGCATTCCGCCACTACCCATGGCGGAAGATGAAGACGCCGATGAGGCGCGCCTCGATCGTGTCGAGCAGCCAGGAACGTAGAACGCTTGCCCAACGCTCGCCGCTGCCGCGGGGGAGTGCGCTCACTCCGCGCCTGTGGCGCTGTCTTGGTGGAAGTGGCGCCACATCTCTGGTGTCCAGTGGCGCTGGAGCCGTCGCAGGTCACTGGCGATGCGCCGCTGTGTGGCGCTGAGGTGCCTGGCACGCGCGCGCCACAGCGCGCTGGCCGCCTGAGCCTGGCGTGCCTCGGAGGCGAGCCGCGCGCGATCCGCCGCCGCCCAGAGATTGCCATATTTCTCCGCCAGCGTATCGGCCCGCAGCCGTAGCGCCAGCACACGCGCCGCGCGGTTGGCGAGCGCCAGCCCCTGATGAATCCGCTCCCACTCGCGCCAAGCGCGCGCCTGGGCATCTCGCCCTCGGTTCGTCATGGCTTCACCTGCTCGTCACGCTCGGTCACTCGTCGCGCCAAGGCACACTGACACCGTGAGGCCACCGCGTCTCCATGCCATGCGACCGCGGCGCGGGAGGCGCGAGCGACCGCGTGAGCGGGCGCGCCCTCCCCCCACGTGCGCCAGACAGCGAACCGCGCCAGACAGCGAACCGCGCCAGACAGCGAACCGCGCCAGACAGCGAACCGCGCCAGACAGCGAAGACTAGCGCTTCGTGTACTGTGGTGCCTTGCGGGCGCGCTTGAGGCCGTACTTCTTGCGCTCCTTCATGCGCGGGTCGCGCGTAAGGAAGCCAGCCCTGCGGAGCGCTGGCTTGAACGTCTCGTCGGCCTTCACCAGCGCCCGCGCGATGCCGTGGCGGATGGCGCCAGCCTGGCCACTCACGCCGCCGCCGACCACCTTCACCTTGATGGTGAACTGCCCTGGCAGTTCTACCACCTGCAAGGGGCTGCGCACGTGCATCATCAAGGTCTCGCGCCCCAGATATTGCTGGGCCTCGCGCCCATTGACGATGATGCGCCCATCGCCGTTCGGGTGCAGCCGAACGCGCGCCACCGCCGTCTTGCGCCGTCCTGTGCCGTAGTAGTACGGCCCGAGTTTATTCGCCACCGACGTGTATCCCCTTCTATGCCTCAGCCTCAGCCTCAGCCTCAGCCTCAGCCTCAGCCGACGTCTCAATCCGCGCCCGCTGATCCGCGATGACCTCTTCCACCGTGGGCATCTTCCACGGCACCGGCTGCTGCGCCTGGTGTGGATGCTCTGGCCCAGCGTAGACCTTCAGGCGGTGCAGCATATCGTCGCCGAGGCGATTATGCTGCAACATGCCCTTTACCGCGCGCTCGATAGCGCGCTCAGGATGCGTCTGCAAAAGATGACGCAGGCTTTCCGTCTTCATGCCACCGGGATACTGGCTGTGACGATAGTAGATCTTCTGGTCCAGCCGGTTGCGTGTGACGGCCACCTTCTTCGCGTTCACCACGATCACGAAGTCGCCGCTGTTGAGGTGCGGCGTATAGGTGGGTTTGTGCTTGCCCTTCAAAATCTGGGCGATCGTGCTGGCGAGGCGGCCCAACACCTGGTCCTCCGCGTCAATGACGTACCAGCGCGGATTGAGCTCGCTGAGCTTGGCGCTGTAGGTCTTCGGATTCATCGTCTTCTCCACACAGAAATCGCTGGAAGTGCCGCGCTCGCGCGGGGCCGCCAGACCACCGTATTCATCAGTTCCCGCCCGCGGCAGCCGGGAATGCCCACCCGTCTACCGTTCACGCCGGGTTCGGCGCGGCTTCCCACACCAACATGCCCGGCGGATACACCACCCTGGTGAAGCACAGCCCCCGCGCGGGCGCCGGCACACCCGGATGTGACCGCGCACGGGCCTCCAGGATCCCCTGAAAGTCCTCGCCTGAGAGCCGCCGCTGGCCGACCAGCACAAGCGTCCCCACCAGGCGGCGCACCATGCCCGTCAGGAAGGCGTTAGCGGCGAAGTCGCAGGTGATGCCAAGCGCCCCCGCCTGACAGCGCGCCTCCAGCATCATCCGCACCGTATGGCCGCGGTAGCTGCCGTCGCGTTGGTCGCTCGGATTGCTTCCAAACGCCGCGAAGTCGCGCTCGCCCAACAGCCGCGCCGCCGCGGCATCCATCGCCGACACATCCAGTGGCGGCGCCACCCGCCAAGCGTAGCGCTCGCGTAGCGGTGCCCGCCGCGCGTCGCACACCACGTGATAACGATAGTGCCGCGCGATGGCGCACTGCCGCGCGCGAAAGTCTTCGCCCACCTGACACATCGCCCGGATCGCGATCTCCTCAGGCAACAGCGCGTTGAGCACCCGCTGCCACGTCGGTGGATCGTGCCGCGCCGACGTGTGGAAGTTGATCACCTGCCCCGTAGCGTGGACGCCACTATCGGTACGGCCCGCCGCTTGGATGCGCACCACCTCACCCGCGATGCGCGCGAGCGCGGCCTCGATGGCCCCCTGCACCGTCGGCCCTTGCTCGGCTGACTGGCGCTGGAAGCCCCTAAAGCGCGTCCCATCGTACTCCACGAGCGCGGCCAGGTTCACCACACCATTCCCACGCTAGGATTGCACCATTTCCAGCCGCGCCATCGCTGAGGCATCGCCCATACGATAGCCCAGCTTCGTGATGCGCGTATAGCCACCAGGACGCCCTTCGTAGCGCGGCACGTACTGCTCAAAGATCTTCTTCACGGTCGTCTCGCGTGGCAGCTTCTTCAAGATGTTACGGCGGGCGTTCAGTTCGATGGCCATCGCCTCGCGGGCGGCGGTCAGCGCGCGCTGCGCCTCCTCGGGATCCTTGATGAGACTGAGCACCTCTTTCTGGAAGCCCTCGAGGCGTTCTTGTTTGAGCTTGCGCGTCTCGTCGCGGATCGGGAACTTGTTCGCCTCCGCGCGCTCCTCATTGGAGAGGACCTGCTCGTCAAGGGTGAAGCGCGCCTTGCGCGCGACCGCGAGCACCTGCTCCGCCGTGTAGTCGTCGTCCACAACCGCCTTGAGGTGCGCCTGCGCCTTGGCACGGCCCCGAATGGCCAGGGTGATCAGCTTCTCAGCGTCGCTGCGGACAACCTTGGCGCGTGCCTCGGTGGTGTGGATGTGCTCGTAGATGAACAAGCCATCAATCATATTGCGCAGAGCGGCGCGGCGTTTCGGCTCTGGCATATTCAGGCGGTTGCCCGCCACACGATGTCTCACGTTACTGCTCCCCAGATCTCTCCAGACGCGCCGAGTGCCTCAAGGCCTCACTGAAGAGGCGCTTGAACTCCCGTCGCATCGCCTCTACTCTCCATCAGGCGCCGCGCCGCCCAACATCTGCTCGATCTGGACCGACGTCGGCAACAGGTGACGCGCCTGGAGGCTCTCTTTGAGTTCATTCAGGCTCTTCTCACCAAAATTGCGCACCGCCAACAGATCCTCTTCGTTCATCGTAAGCACCTGCCCGACCTTGGTGATGCCGCTGCGCTTGAGGCAGTTATAGGCGCGCACCGTCAGGTCGAGTTCCTCAATGGGGGTATCATAGACACGCTGCGGAATGGCCAATTGCGAGCCGCCAGGCAGCGCGTGCTGCTGATCCACCACCTCCACCGGCTCCTCGCCAGTCGTGAAGCCGCCGATCATACGGAAATGGTCCACCAGAATGTTCGCCCCGCGGCGGAGCGCCTCCTCTGGTGAGACGGTGCCATCCGTCCAGATCTGCAAGGTAATGCGATCATAGTTGGTCATCTGACCAACGCGGGTATTCTCGACGATGTAGTTCACCCGCTGCACGGGCGAGAAGATGGCATCCACCGGAATCTGGCCGATGGCCTGGCCTTCTTTCGATTCGGCGGGGACATAGCCCTTGCCGTTCTCGATGACCAACTCCATATCCAGATGGGCATCGGGTGAATCGAGCGTGCAAATGTGGACGTCCGGCGTGACAATCTCGACAGTGCTCGGCGCTTGGATATCCGCCGCTGTCACCGCGCGCGCGCCCGTGATCTCGATGCGCATGGAGACGGGGTGATCCGAGAATGAGCGCAGGCGGATCTTCTTGATGTTGAGGACGATGTCGGTGACATCTTCTTTGACCCCCGGCACATCCTGAAACTCGTGCTGCGCCCCTTCGATGCGCACCGAGGTGACGGCGGCTCCCGGCAGCGAGGAGAGCAGCACCCGCCGCAGCGCATTGCCCAGGGTCCTGCCGTACCCTGCCTCCAATGGCTCAATATCAAAGCTGGCGTAATTGTGTTCGACTTCGTTGGATGTGATGCGAGGCAGCGCAATATCTAGCAAGGGGATCCCCTCCTCTTACCGCTGGTAGTATTCCACCACCAGGGCTTCATCGAAGGGCAGCTCAAGCTCCTGCCGGGTGGGCAGGGCGAGAATTCGGCCCGAAAGCGTGTCCGGATTCAGCTTTAGCCACGGGGGAACGCCCTTCTCGGCCAGCATCAGCGCGCGGGTCTTGAAGTACTCTCCGCCGCGGCTATTCTCGCGGACAGCCACCTCGGTGCCTGGCTTGAGGATCATCGAGGGGATATCCGACTTGCGGCCATTGACCTGGAAGTGCCCGTGGGTGACGAGTTGCCGGGCCTGCGCGCGCGAATCGCCGAAGCCCAGGCGGTAGACGACCGTATCGAGGCGCATCTCGAGCAGTTGCAACAGGTTCTCGCTCGTCTTGCCGGGGCGACGTGCGGCCTCTTCGTAGTAACGCTTGAACTGGCGCTCCAGCACACCGTAGGTGCGGCGCACCTTCTGTTTCTCGCGCAACTGGAGCGCGTAGCCAGAGGGTTTGCGGCTGCGGGCTTGTCCGTGCTGGCCAGGGCGGGTGTTGCGGCGCTCAATGGCGCACTTGCCGCTCATGCAACGGTCGCCCTTGAGAAAGAGCTTTGTGCCCTCACGCCGGCAGAGTCGGCAGACGGGGCCGGTATATCGTGCCATGAAGTGTGTTCGTCCTCCACTCTAGTGGTTATCTATTTCACTCTCCACCCGATCGCGTTGTCGGGTGCCGTGATGTGCTGCCTGGCTGACCTGGAGACTGGGAGCCAGCCGCTGCGCCCAGAAGCCCCACCGGCCGTCAACTCATCGAAAACATGAACCGCGATGCGTGGAGAAGGGCGATCGGTTCGCCGCGGGCTACACACGGCATCCGTTGGCGCGCTTCCAGCGCCATCCTGCCCAGGACGGTAGGCAGTGCCCCGCGAGCATGCGCTCCAGGCCGCGTCGCGTGAAAAATCGCCTCTAGACGCGGCGCCGCTTCGGTGGGCGGCAGCCGTTGTGCGGCATCGGCGTGACATCGGTGATGGAGACCACCTGCAAGCCGGTCGCCTGGAGCGCGCGAATCGCCGCCTCGCGGCCCGCTCCCGGCCCGCGCACGAAGACCTCGATCTGCCGCACGCCATGCTCCTGTGCCCGGCGGGCCGCCCCCTCCGCCGTCACCTGCGCGGCGTAAGGCGTACTCTTGCGCGAGCCTTTGAAGTTGGATGCGCCAGCGGTACCCCAGGAGAGCACATTGCCGTTGGGGTCGGTAATCGTGACGATGGTGTTGTTGAACGTGGCCTTGATATGTGCCTGGCCACGCGGCACCGATTTGCGCTCGCGCCGACGCTGACGCCCCACGGGCCGCTTCGGCGCAGACTTCTCCGCCATGCTGGTGTGTTCTCCTCACGTCTCGCGCGCCAAGACCATCGGGCCGAGGCCATCGGGCCAAGGTCATGGGCCAGCGCTCGCCGATTATTTCTTGGCCGCCTTCTTCTTGCCGGCGACGGTTTTCTTCGCGCCGCGCTTGGTGCGGGCGTTCGTGCGGGTGCGCTGACCGTGTACGGGCAGATTGCGCCGGTGGCGCAGCCCGCGATAAGACCCGATCTCGATCAGCCGCTTGATGTTCATGTCCACTTCGCGGCGGAGGTCGCCCTCCACCTTGTAGTTGCGGTCAATGAACTCGCGCAGCCGGGCGACTTCTTCCTCGGTCAGATCCTTTACACGGGTATCCGCGTTCACCCGCGTTGAGGTCAGAATCCGTTTGCTAATGCTCGACCCGATGCCAAAGATATACGTCAGCGCGACTTCAACGCGCTTGTCGCGGGGGATATCTACCCCGGTGATTCTGTCCATTCGCCAGGACCTCCTCGCTGTCTGGTGCCTCGTCGCTTTGTTGTACGCCGTCGGGTTGCCCCGCGCCGTGCGGAGTCATCGTGCGTTCAATACGAACACTGCCAATTATGAAGACCGCGGCCCAGACGCCTCCGCGAGGGCGTCTGGGCATTGTGCCGGTTGAATGTATCGCTATCCCTGGCGCTGCTTGTGCTTGGGATCTTTGCTGCAGATGACCATCACGACGCGATGACGCCGAATCACCTTACAGCCGTCGCAGCGCGGCTTCACTGATGCTCGTACCTTCACATTCGCCTCCTCAGACCTTCGCCCCTTTGGACCGCACCCGGCACGCCGGAAACGCCCGCTCTGGCGCTTGCCCTCCGCATAGAGCAGAGGCGGCTGTTTTTTCGCGCTCCAGCGCGGCTAGGACGCGCTGAGATGCCGTATGCGCCGCTGCCCCCATGAATGAGAGGCCCCCAAGAGCATGCGAGCGCCGCGCGCGAGCGCGGCTCACACGCCGCCCTCCAGACAGGCTCTCTCTCTAGGCGCATGAGCACCGCCCGTGGCTACACTCCACGCCATGTGGCGAGCCAAATGGCACCGATATGACTGGCGAGGATCCGGCGAAGCCGATCCGCTCGCTGGTCTCTCGCTGGTCTCAGGTGCGGTTACGCCAGACAATCCGACCCTTGGAGAGATCGTACGGCGAAAGCTCAAGCCGTACCCGATCCCCCGGGACGATGCGCACGAAATTCAGGCGCACTTTCCCTGAGAGATGAGCGAGCACGGATTGCCCACCTTCCAACGTCACCCGGAACACGGCATTGGGGAGGGACTCCGTGACGGTGCCCTCGACCACAATGGCGTCATGCTTAGCCATACGATCCTTTCTCTATCACGTCTTGATCGCCCTGGCGGCCTGCTAGCGGCGCATCCACGCCCCCCACGGAACCTCTACGCGGATGAGTTTCCGGCAGGCCTGCTGGCACTCGCGATAGGCTTCCCACCGGCTGATCGCATTCATGTACCCGCACCGAGCCTAGAGGCTGGATGCGGGACTTCTGACGCACGCGCGCTCTGGGGAACGAACTCGAAATGACAGGCGCAGTCAACTTCCAAGTATAGCACGCACTCTCGTGGCTCGCAAGTACCAATTTCGCGGTTTCGCGGCAAATTGGAGGCGCGGGGCCGCTCGTCGTGCCTGTCGTGCCCGGCGTCTCCGACGACTGACAAGCTGAACCCAGCCCCCGCATCCCCCCGCATCCCGCTCACCCCGCCCACGCTCTAGGCGTCCAGCACGCTAGAGCGTGGTCAACAGCTCCGGGGCGTCACTCGTAATGGCGACCGTCTGCTCGAAGTGCGCGGCAGGTCGCCCATCCGCCGTCACGACGGTCCAGTGGTCACGGAGTTCGCGCGTCGCCGCGCCGCCAGCGGTCACCATCGGCTCGACACAGATGACCATGCCTGGCCGCAGCAAGGGATTAGCGATCCGCGGATCAACATAGTTGGGCACGGTAGGCTCCTCGTGCAGCGCCCGCCCGATGCCGTGGCCGGTATACTCCCGAACCACTCCGTAGCCCTCGCCCTCGACGTACGTCTGGATCGCCCGGCTGATGTCGAAGACCCGGTTGCCAGCGCGGGCCTGAGCGATGCCACGGCGTAGCGCCTCGCGCGTGACCGCGAGCAGGCGCGCGACCTCCGGCGCAACCGTGCCCACCGGCACAGTGAGAGCGGAGTCGCCATGCCAGCCATCCACGATGGCGCCAAAGTCGAGCGTGATGATATCACCCTCGCGCAGTGCGCGCTTGCCGGGAATGCCGTGGACAATCTCCTCATTCACCGAGGCACAGATGACCCCAGGGAATGGCGGCACGCCTGGACGCGGCGAATAGCCCTTGAAGTTCGAGATGGCGCCGCGCACAGTCAACTCATGCGCGGCCAGAGCATCCAACGCGCCGGTGGTGACACCAGGCCGCACGGCGGCGCGGAGCAACTCCAGAATCTCCATCACCGCTTGGCTTGCGCGCTGGATGCCCGCGATCTCGGTTTTCCCCCGATAGCTAATCGCCATAGACAGCCCCACAGTGGGCCAGCGTTCACGATGGCCACGGCTACTGGCTGGCGGCTTCCTGTGTGCGTGAGATGGCCGCGCCGTTGAGCGCCATCAGCCGCGTGACGGCGCGCGCGTTGACCTCCTCCGGGCTGGCGGTGCCATCCACTTGGAAGAGTTTCCCCTGTCGGTCATAGTAGTCGAGCAGGTGAATCGTCTCGCCAAAGAAGATATCCAGGCGATGCGCGACCTTTTCAGCGGCGTCGTCTGAGCGCTGATAGAGTTCGCTCCCATCGTAATCGCAGATGCCCGGCAGAGCGGGCGGCCGGGTCTTGGTGTTCCAGACATGGCCGTTCTGGCGGCAAATATAGCGGTGCGAGAGACGATCGAGCAGTTGCTCGCGCGGCACCGCGAGATAAATGACGGCATCAATGCGCTGCTGGAGCGAGGCGAGTTGTTCATCGAGCATGCGCGCCTGAGGGATCGTGCGCGGAAAGCCATCAAGGATGATGCCGACGGCGCCGTCGAGGTCGCGCACACGCGCGAGGATCATGCCCACCACGAGATCATCGGGCACCAAATCGCCACGGTCATAGTAGTCCTTCGCCGCGCGTCCGAGCTCTGTACCGTTGGCGATCTCTTCTCGCAGGAGCTCGCCGCTGGCGCAGGGGGCCAGTCCGAGCCGCTCCGCTAGTAACTGGGCTTGCGTGCCTTTGCCGCTGCCCTGGGCGCCGATGAGGATGATGTTCATGATCTGCTTCCTCCACGTGCTCCTGGCATCCCCCCGGTGCCAGGGGTAAGCCCGCTGCGCCGTTGCGGCGGGCGGTCATTGTGGCTCTTGGTAACGTCCAGTGGAACGGCTCGCGCCGCGGTACTCTGCTCTGCCGCGTACTCTGCTCCACGTGCCGAGCCAGCGGCATTGATCGCGGCGCGCCATCAGAGGCACTGCTCTCTCATGCGCACTGCTGTATGGTACCATGCGCAAGCCGCGCCCGGCCACCCCTCGGTGAAGGAAATGGCGCGGGCGCGGCGGACGGACGGCGCCCACACGTGAGAAGCGCCTACCTCAGGAAGCCCGAATAGTTGCGCATCACCATCTGGGCCTGCAGTTGGTTCACGGTATCCAGCACGACGCCGACCACGATGAGCAGCGAGGCAGCTTGGATGGCCTGCTGGCTCGCGTTCGCCGAAAGGAGCGCGGGCGCGATGGAGATGATACCCAGGAAGAGGGCGCCGCCAAATGTGAGGCGCGTCATCACCCGGTTCAGATACTCCTCGGTGCGCGGCCCAGGGCGGATGCCCGGAATGAACGCCCCCTGCTTTTGTAGGTTCTCCGCCATGTTCTGCTGCTCCCAGACCACCGTGGCATAGAAGAAGGTGAAGGCGAAGACCATCCCGCCATAGATCACCCAGTAATACCAGTTGGTGGTATCCAGGAAGACGCGCACGCTTGAGAAGAAGGTGCGCATGCCGGTGTTCGAGCTGAACTGCATGAAGTTCGAGATGATCACCGGCAACAGCAGCACCGACTGGGCGAAGATCAGCGGAATCATGCCCGCGCTGTTGATCTGCAAGGGAATGTAGGTCGTCTGCTGGCTGGAGCGCCCCCCCATGAAGCGACTCTTGGTCGGGTAATGGACGGGAATACGGCGCTGCGCCTGATAGACAAAGACCATCGCGAAGGTCATCAGCAGATAGAGCACCAGCACCGCGCCGATGGCGAGCAGGCCACCATTATTGATGCCGCTACCGCCGCTACCGCCGCTGTTGCTGACGAGTGTCGAGCCGAAGCGCTGCGGAATGCGGACCATGATATTGGCAAAGATAATGAGCGAGATGCCGTTGCCGATGCCATTCTCGGTGATGATCTCGCCGAGCCAGACCAGGAACATCGTGCCAGCGGTCAGGCTGACCAGAATGGCGATGGTGGGCACCGCGGTGGCGGCGTTGAAGAGGTTGAACTGTGTGGAGGAGACCGCGCCGGACTGCACGAGCAGCGCCATCTGGCCAAACGCCTGAAGCAGCGCGAGCGGCACCGTGATGTAGCGCGTGATCTGTGACAGGCGATTGCGCCCCGCCTCACCCTCACGGCTCAACGCGCCCAGCTTCGGCACGATGCCCTGGAGGAGCTGCACGACGATGCTGGCGGTGATGTAGGGATAGACGCCCATCGCCGCGACGTTAAAGTTCTGGAGCGAGCCGCCCGAGAAGACATCGAGCAGATTGAAGAATTGGTTGAGGTTACCGCCCTTGTTGCTCAGATAACTGTTGAGCGCCTTGGGATCAATACCAGGAACAGGGACATAGGCGACAAGGCGAAACACGAGCAACATCGCGATCGTGAAGAGGATCTTGTTTCGCAGGTCCGGAATGGTCCATATACTGCGCAGGCGGTTCAACATACTCTGCTCGCCTCCAGATGAGTGCCAATGGGACGGATGTGTCGCGTCGCCACAACGGACCCAGCGCCCCCCAGGTGGGCGCTCATCAAGCCGCGTGCCCGCAATGGCCACGCGCGCCGGTCAATCGTGGCGGCTTTCCCCGCGCACGTGCCCTGGGGCCGCAAGCGGGGTGGAACGGCGGAGCGCATCGGCGCTCCGCGCGACGGGTACTCGGTGCGCTAGGCGCGGTGATAGGCCGCCTCTTCAGGGGGCCTCCCCGAGCGTTTGGTCTTGGGTGTGCTGTGTATCTCGATCAGCGTCACCTTGCCGCCCGCCGCCTCGATCTGGGCGCGCGCTGAGGCGGAGACCTTGTGGGCGGTGACGTTGAGGGCGCGATCGAGTTTGCCTTCGCCAAGAATTTTGAGCATGCCCTTCGCGTGCGCTGGGCGAATCAACCCATGCGCGGCGAGCGCCTCAGCCGTGACCTCTTCGCCTGCCTGGAAACTGGCAAGCTCACGCAGGTTCATGACGATATACTCTTTCCGGAAGGGATTCTTGAACCCGCCCAGGTACGGCATACGCACCGCGAAGCGCGTCTGGCCGCCCTCAAAGTAGGCGGGGATGGACGAGCCGGTGCGGGCCTTCTGGCCCTTCTGGCCGCGGCCGGACGTCTTGACATGCCCCGAGCCATGCCCGCGCCCGACCCGCTTGCGCCGGTGGCGCGCGCCCGCGGGCGCGCGCAGATCGGTGAGTCTCACTCCGCTATCTCCTCCACCTGCACCAGGTGTGATACTCTGCTGACCATCCCCCGCATGGTGGGCGTATCCGTATGCTCAACCGTGTGGTGCAGTCGCCGGAGGCCCAGCGCCTTGATCGTGAGCTTCTGTCGCTCGCTGTAGCCGATGGCGCTTTTCTTCCAGGTAATGCGTAATTTCGCCATTGTAGTTGCTCCATTGGCGCTATTCTATCATGTCTCGCGCCGCATGGCCAGCGGGCCGCGGGAGGTCATATCCCCCTTTGGCGCGGCGCTCGCCCGCTGCGTTGCCGCGAGTGGAAAGGCCGCTCGCCAGCATCCAGACACCCGATACACTCGCGCCCTAGCGTCGGCCACCGCGTCCGCCCGGGCCACCTGGCCCCCGTCCGCCGCCCGGCCCACCTGGCCCACGTCCACCAGGCCCGCCGCCGGGGCCACGTCCACCACCCGGCCCACCTGGCCCGCCGCCAGGCCCGCCACGATCGCCGCCACGCCCGCGGCCGCCACGCCCGCCACGATCGCTCCGCTCCTCGCGGTCATCGCGTTCGGGTGGGGTGTACGCGGCGGCAGCGGCCGTCTGCTCGGCGATCTGCGCCGCGCGGCGCACGCCAACCAGATCAGCCATGGTGCGCCCGCGACGCCGTGCCTCCTGCTCGAAGGGGTACAGATCACGCAAGCTGGCCACCGCCGCCATGACGGTATTCAGCGGGGTGGAGCTCCCCAGCGATTTGGTCAGGATGTCGCGGATGCCCACCGCCTCGACGACCGCGCGCACCGCGCCGCCAGCGATGACGCCCGTACCCGGCGCGGCGGGCTTGAGCAACACCTCAGAAGAGGAGAAGGTGCCCCGCGTCAGGTAGGGAATAGTCGTGCCGACCAGCGGCACCTCGATCAAATGCTTCTTCGCGTCCTCGACGCCCTTGCGGATGGCCTCCGGCACTTCGCCGGCCTTGCCCAGCCCGACACCGACGTGGCCCGCGCGATCGCCCACGACGATCAGCGCGCGGAAGCTGAAGCGCCGGCCACCTTTCACTACTTTGGAGACGCGAGACACCTGGACCACCGTCTCCTCCAGGTTCAGCCGCGCCGCGTCAATCTTCGGCATGTATCCCCCCGCGCCTAGAAGTCTAGCCCGCCTTTACGCGCGCCCTCGGCCAATGCCGCGACGCGTCCATGGTAGATGTAGCCCCCGCGGTCGAAGACGACCCGCTCGACGCCAAGCGCCTTCGCGCGCTCGGCGACCAACTGCCCGACCACGTATGCCTGCGTCACCCGTCGGTTCCCGGTGATGCCCCGGATCGCCTCTGGTGCCTCGTTGCCTTCGGGCAACGCTACGCCCCTCTTCATGAGCGGCGCGAACTCCGCATCGCGCGAGGAGGCTGCCACCAGCGTGCGGCCTCGCGCGTCGTCAATCACTTGCGCATAGATCTCGTTGGCGCTGCGGAAGACGGAAAGTCGCGGGCGCGTGGGGGTCCCCTGGACCTTCTTGCGCACGCGCTGGTGCCGCCGCAGCCGCGCTTGATTCGCGTAATGTTTCTTGATCATGCCTCTGCTCCAGTCGTCACTCGCCGATGCGCGCTCGCCGCGTGGGGGAAAGATGACACGTGGCTGGCACTACGTGCCACGGCCCGCGCGGTCCGCATCAATACGTCCGCATCAAGCGGGACGATACAGGGACGAATATCACGCCTACTTCTTCTTGCCGCCGACCTTGCCGGCCTTGCCGGCCTTCCGGCGGATCTTCTCGCCCGCGTAGCGAATGCCCTTGCCCTTATAGGGTTCGGGCTTGCGGATGAACCGAATGTTCGCCGCCACCTGCCCCACGAGCTGCTTGTCAATGCCAGCGACGTGGACGCGGTTCGTGCCCTCGACCGTAAACGAGATGCCTTCCGGCGGATTCACCTGCACCGGATGCGAGTAGCCCACCTGAAAGACCAAGTGATCGCCGACCTTCGCCACGCGATAGCCGACGCCGTTGATCTCCAGTGACTTAGTGAAGCCGTTCTGCACGCCCAGCACCATATTCGCGAGCAGTGTGCGCGAGAGGCCGTGGAGCGCGCGCATTTGGTTGCTGTCGTCTGGCCGCGAGACGACCAGCGTGCCATCATCTTGCGTGCTGATCACGAACCGCGCGGGGAAGGTCCTGGTGAGGGTGCCTTTCGAGCCAGTGACCGTCACCCTATTGCCCGGCTTCACCTCTACCTTCACACCGGCTGGCACCGCAATCGGCGCTCGACCAATGCGTGACATGACCTTCTCCTTACCAGACGTAGCAGACCACTTCGCCCCCCAGCCCTTGCTGGTAGGCTTTGCGGCCCGTCATGATACCCTTAGGTGTCGAGATAATGGCGGTGCCCAAGCCGCCACGCACCCGCGGAATGCCATCGCGCCGCGTATAGACACGCAGGCCAGGCTTGCTGATGCGCTTCAGTTGGGTCATCACAGGGCGCTTATCAACGTAGCGCAGGCTGATGGTGATCGTGCCCTGTGGGGGATCACGGTTCACCGTGAAATCGGCGATGTACCCTTCCTCTTTGAGGATGCGCGCGATGGCAACCTTCATGTTGGAAGTCGGAATCACCACGCGCGTGTGCCGCGCCGCGGTGGCGTTGCGGATGCGTGTCAGCATATCCGCGATGGGATCAGTCATATTCATTGGCAAGTCCCTCCCCAGGCAGCCCTACCAGCTCGACTTGGTCACACCAGGCAGCTCGCCACGCAGCGCCCGCTCACGGAAGCAAATGCGGCACAGCCCGAACTTACGGATGTAGCCACGTGGGCGCCCGCAGATGCTGCAGCGGTTATGCTGCCGCACAGGGAATCTGGGCTTGCGCTGGGACTTGACGATCATCGAAATCTTAGCCATCGTTGCCCCCTCCAGGGCAGGGGATCGGGCTTCGGCACAGACGCCGGTTTCCGGGCCCCAGTCCCGCTTTTCGCGGATTGAGCGCTGAGGACGATTCTCCTCAGGCGCTTCGTCAGATCGTGGCGCGCGCGCCTGGCATCTCGCACCTGGCATCTCGCGCCCGCGAGGCGTGTGGCGCCCGCGCTTCAGAAGTGCGGCGCGCCCCACGCGCTACTTGCGACGTACCGTCGCCGCGTCCCGTGGCCTGCCACGTGCCGCGCCGCGCGCCGTGCCCCGCGCCGTGCCCGTCGCCGCCGCGGCGTGCTGGCGGAACGGCATGCCGATCAGCGTGAGCAGCCGACGCCCCTCCTCGTCGGTGCGCGCGGTGGTCACGATGGTGATCTCCATGCCGCGCACCTTGTCAATTTTGTCGTAATCCACTTCTGGGAAGACGAGCTGCTCGCGAATGCCGAGTGTGTAGTTGCCGCGCCCATCGAAAGCGTCGGGCGTGACCCCTTGGAAGTCGCGCAGCCGCGGCAACGCCACATTCACCAGCTTATCGAGAAAGTCATACATGCGCTGGCCGCGCAGCGTCACCATGCAGCCGATGGGCATGCCCTCGCGTAGCTTGAAGGCGGCGACTGAGCGCTTGGCCTTGGTCACCACCGGGCGCTGGCCCGTGATGTCGGCCAGATCGCGCACGGCATTGTCCATCGCCTTGGCGTTCTGGATGGCTTCGCCCATGCCGATGTTGATGACGATCTTGGCCGGCCCGGGCACCTGCATCTTATTCTGAAAGCCAAACTCTTTTTGCAAGGCGGGCGCGATCTCGCGCTCGTACCGGTCTTTGAGTCTGGATGTGATGGCCATCGCTAATCCCTCGTATGTTCCTGGATCGGCTGGCCGCACTGCTTGCAGACGCGGCGCACGCGCTCCTTCTGATCAGCGCCCATCGGCACATGCTCGTGCCCAATGCGCGTTGGCTTGCCACATTCCGTGCAGACGACCATCACATTCGAGGCATGCAGTGGCATCGGCTTCTCGATGATGCCCGCTTGCATACCTCTACGGCCCGCTTTCACGTGTTTCTTGGCGATATTGATGCCTTCGACAATGACTTTGTTCTCGCGGGGCATCGCGCGGGCGACCGTTGCGCGCTTGCCCCGGTCTTTGCCGGTAAGCACGAGAACGGTATCCCCCTTATGCACGTGCAGCTTGGCCAGGTGCAGGGGCTTCCGCTCATTCTGATTCGTTGACATCGCTGCTACTCCCTTGCCCTTTGGCCGATCACAAGCGCTTGCGGGCAAAAACGCCGCGCCGCGTGGTGGCCCCTCGGCCACCGTGCTCCCCCTCCGCGCTAGAGCACTTCAGGCGCAAGCGAGATGATCTTCATAAAGTTGCGCTCACGCAGTTCACGGGCGACCGGCCCAAAGATGCGCGTGCCGCGTGGATTGTTGCCCGCGGAGATGATCACCGCGGCGTTCTCGTCGAACCGGATATAGCTGCCGTCCTGGCGCCCGTACTCCTTGGCGACGCGCACGATCACCGCCGTGACCACCTCGCCCTTCTTGACGGTGCCATTGGGCTGCGCTACTTTCACCGACGCCTTGATGAGATCACCGATGCCGGCCCAGCGTCTGCCGGAGCCGCCCAGGACGCGGATGCACATGATCTCTTTGGCGCCAGTATTATCGGCCACCTTGAGCCGGGTCTGTGGCATGATCATGTTAGCGCCCGCTTCCCTTGCCGCCTTCGAGCTTGGCGGTCACTTCTTCCACTGGCATCGTTTGCTCGGCGCGCTTGAGAATCGCCACCAGACGCCAACGCTTCTCTTTGCTCAGCGGCCGCGTCTCCTCGATACGCACCATGTCGCCGATGCGCGCGCTGTTCTCTTCGTCGTGGGCCTTAAACCGCGTGGTATTGCGGTAGGTCCGTTTGTAAACGGGGTGGCGCTTGAGCGATTCGACCGCGACCACGATGGTCTTCTGCATCTTATCGCTCACGACGCGCCCCTCTTTTTGCTGGCGGCGGCCCGGCTTCTTGGCTGGCGCTTCGGCCGAGGGAGCGCCGCTGGGTGCTTGCGCTTGCATGCGTGTATTACTCCTCCACGGCCGCGGACCGGAGCACGCCTGTGGCTTCGAGTGCCGCGGCCTGCCGCAGTTCGCCCAGATGGTGCATGAGTCGCGCGATGTCCGCGCGTGTCTTCGCGAATTGGCGATGATCTTTGACTTCGCCGCGCTTGAGCTGGAGGCGCAGATCAAAGAGATGCCGTCGCAGTTTAGCCAGTTCTTCCTGGGTCTGCGCCTCCGGCATCGCCCGGATGTCGCGGCGGCGCTCACTAAGCTTGGACACCTTCCGCCTCCTGCCGAACAACAAATTTGGTATGAATAGGCAGCTTGTTCGCGGCCAGCCGCATGGCCTCTTTGGCGACGTCCTCGCGGACCCCACCCAGTTCAAAGATCATGCGCCCCGGCTTGACGACCGCCACCCAGTGATCGGGTGCGCCCTTGCCGGAACCCATCCGCGTCTCGGCCGGCTTCGCCGAGACTGGCTTATCGGGGAAGACGCGGATCCAGACTTTGCCGCCGCGCTTCATGTAGCGCGTCATGGCGATACGGGCCGCCTCGATCTGGCGGGCCTCCAGCCAGACAGGCTCTAGCGCCTGCAAGCCAAACTCACCGAAGGCAACGGTGTTGCCCCGGTGCGCCTCGCCGCGCATACGCCCGCGATGCTGCTTACGGTGCTTGGTTCTTGACGGTGCCAGTAGCATGGCTCTTGCTCCCGTTCACCGCCCTCTGGATGGCCCTCTCTCTTGAGACGAGGCGCACCAGCGAGCGGCCACGACTATGCGAGCTTTGGGCGCGGCTCGCGCCCTGCGCGCGATGCTGATCGCGACGCCCGCTCGCGCCTAGGATTCGGACTCCGGCTCGCGCCGTGGGGTCTCGGTCGGATTCTCGGTCGGATTCTCTGGCGCATTGGCCGCTGGTGCCGGGAACTCGTGCGCGGCGGGTGCTGGTGTCACGGGGCCGCTGCTCGGCAGATCCGGCCCTTTGCCCGTCGCGCCGCTGCCCTCCGGCACGGGACCACTAGGCGCGGGCGTTATCGGCCCCGGCGTGGGTGTCGCGCCCCCCGCGCTGGGTCCGCTGGATGGCGTGCGCGGTGGGCGTGGCGCGCGTGGGGCGCCTGTCGCGCCGCTCCGCTCACCGCCGCTCCGCTCACCGCCGCTCCGCTCACCGCCGCTCCGCTCACCGCCGCTCCG
>JADMIN010000556.1 GCA_015478575.1 Ktedonobacterales bacterium
GCGACGTGGTCTGCGTTGGTGCGGGGGCGACGGCGCCGGGGCTGCGCCGCCAACTGAGCCGGCTCGCGGGCGTGGAGCGGCTCATCGAGCCGGGCACACCCTACCCGCTGGCGAGCAGAGTTTTGCACCCAGAGCAGAGCATCGTGCGCGTCGGCGGTGTCCTCATTGGTGGGTCCGAGCCTGTGATCATTGCCGGTCCGTGCGCGGTCGAGAGCGAGTCACAGATGATCGAGGCCGCGCGGGCCGCGCGCGCGGCTGGTGCGCATCTGCTGCGGGGCGGCGCCTTCAAGCCACGCAGCTCGCCGTATAGCTTCCAAGGGCTGGGAGTGGAGGGCCTGCGGCTGCTGGCGCGCGCCCGCGCCGAAACGGGCCTGGCGATTGTCACCGAAGTGATGGAGCCAGGGCTGGTGCCAGAGGTCGCCGCGGTGGCCGACGTGTTGCAGGTCGGCAGCCGGAACATGCAAAACTTCCCGCTGCTGCGCGCGGTGGGGCGCGCTGGCAAGCCCGTGCTGCTCAAGCGGGGCTTCGCCGCGACACTAGAAGAATGGTTGCTCGCGGCGGAATACATCCTCGTTGAGGGCAATGCCGATGTGCTGCTCTGCGAGCGCGGCGTGCGCGGTTTTGATCCCGCCACCCGCAACCTGCTCGACCTGAGTTGCGTGCCGTTGCTGCGTCGGCTCACGCACCTGCCGGTGCTGGTGGATCCCAGCCATGCCACCGGGCAGCGCGATCTGGTCGTGCCCATGGCCGTGGCCGCCATCGCCGCGGGCGCTGATGGCTTGCTGATCGAGATGCATCCCCAGCCCGACCGCTCGATCTCGGACGCGGCCCAATCCATTGGACCTGAAGCGCTGCGTCGGCTCACGCGCCAGGCGCGGGCGGTGCGCGCTGCGCTCGCCGCTGAGGCGGCGGACGTGCGGGAGGAGGGCACGCCTGGCGTGCGTGAAGCGGTCTCAGGCGCCGCGGGCGGCTGAGAATCGCGCGTTGACCGCTCTCCTCCGCCGCGCTACACTCTAAGGACCACGCGAGCAGGGCCACATGCGAGCACGCTACGGCGTCACCCGGCGCCAGGCACGGCGCTCGCCAGGAGGGGGAGGTGATGTAGCCATGGCATCTGGAGTTCCTGGCAAGACAGCGCCCACCACGAGCACGCCAATTGCCGCGGGACGGACGCGCCCTCGTCAGGCTGGGCGCCTGCTCATGACCTCGTTCCTCACGCTGGCTGGCATTCTGGGCTTGGGCTATCTGAGCCTAAGCGTGGTGATCGCCACCCAACTGGTCTATAGCGCCCCCAAGGCACTCACGCGCACGCCCGCCGCGCTCAGCCTCACCTACGCCGATGTGACCTTCCCCAGCCGCGGCGATCATATCCCGCTGCGCGGCTGGTTTATTCCTGGCGTGTTGCCAGGCGGCAGGCTCACCGACGACCGCGTCGTCATCACGCTGCATGGCAACGGCGGCAACCGCGAGCGCGTGCTGAACTTCAGCGCGGACCTAGCGCGCCACGGCTTCGCCATCCTCTCATTCGATATGCGTGGCATGGGTGAATCGCCAGCGGCCCCGCTCACGCTCGGCTATTTTGAGCAACGCGACGTGCTAGGCGCGGTGGATTTCCTCCGGTCGGGCACACTACCCTTCGCCCAACTAGGCCGCCCGCGCATCATCGGCGGTTGGGGCGTCTCGATGGGCGCGGCGACGATGCTACTCGCGGCGGCGCAAGAACCTGCCATTCGCGCCGTCGTCTCAGACTGCGCCTATGCGGATATCGTGCCCATCTTGGAACGTGAGATCCCCAAGCGCAGCAACCTACCAGAGGCCTTCACGCCTGGCGGACTCGTCGCCACCAATTTCCTCTTCGGCGTGGACTATTATCAGATTCGCCCAGAGGCGGTCGTAGCCCGTATCGCGCCACGTCCCCTCTACTTCATTCATGGTACGGCGGATGCCTATATTCCGCCCGCGCATATGGCCACGCTGGCCACCGCGGCGCGTGCCGCTCCGGGCGCGCAGGTGCAAGCATGGCTGGTGCCAGGCGCCGGGCACGCGAAGTCCTACGATGTGGCCACGGCCGAGTACATCAGCCGCATGGTCAGCTTCTTTTCGTCGGCGCTTGGTCCAGACGCCAGCGCCGCCTGACGCGCCCATCCGCTCCTGGCGACCCGCCGCCAGAGCGCCCTATTTTTGAGGAAGATGCTCATGGAACCACCGCGGAGCGACTCATCAAGGAGCGCCCCAGCCGAGGCGCTGGCTGCCGGGGCCACCGAACGTCCGGGCGCGTCAGACGCAGGAGCGTCAGAGGAGAGCATGTGGAGCGGCATACGTGGCGGCTTGGCGCCGCTGGCGCTGGTCGTCGTACCCCTCGCCGTGGCCACGCTCCTGACGATCCTCGTGCGCCAGTTGACGCTTCCCGCTGGCTTCTTTACGGAGCGCTTGGC
>JADMIN010000557.1 GCA_015478575.1 Ktedonobacterales bacterium
GCGTATGCCACTCGACGCGCAGCGCCCGCCGCTACTATGCCCCCAGCCACGCGCCATTGTCAAGCCGGTCACGCGGCCACAACCGAGCCTCCCCAACCGAGCCTCCCCAACCGAGCCTCCCCAACCGAGCGCCGCCCCACCCTCGCGAGGCCAGCCTCCCCCTCCGCCCGTGCGTGATGGTAGGCTATAGAAAGGCCAGTGGCGGCGGCCCACGGTGGGCGGACCGCCAGCGAACCGCCAGAGGAACTCCGCATGCTCTATCAGCGCGCGATTCGCCCGGCGCTCTTCCGTCTGGGCGGCGACCCCGAGGCCGCCCACGAGCGCGTGCTCGGCTGGCTGGCGCGCATCTCGCGCTCGGAGGGGCTGACGCGCGCGCTGGCGCTGGCGTTTGGGCACGCAGCGGCGCGCGGGCCAGAGCGCGAAGTCTTTGGTCTGCGCTTTCCCCATCCCATCGGGCTGGCGGCGGGCTTTGATAAGAATGGTGTGGCCGTGCCCGCGCTGGCGGCCCTCGGCTTCAGTTTCATCGAAGTCGGCACGGTCACGCGCGACCCCCAGCCCGGCAATCCGCGCCCACGGCTCTTCCGCCTGCCGGAGGAGGGGGCGCTGATCAACCGCATGGGCTTCAACAATCAGGGCGCGGCGGTGGTCGCGGCGCGGCTGGCGCGCCAGCGGCCCGTGGGCATTCCCATCGGCATCAGTCTGGGCAAGTCGAAGCGCGCGCCGCTGGAGGAGGCGGTGGCCGATTACCTGGCCGCGCTGGAGCTGCTCTATACCGCTGGCGACTACTTCGCCGTCAACGTCAGCTCGCCCAACACACCGGACCTGCGTGCCCTGCAAGCGCATGACCGGCTGGATGCGCTGGTGGCGGCGCTGGTGGCGCGGCTGCGCGCGCGCGCGGCGGCGGAGGGGCGCGCGGCGCCCAAGCCGCTCCTGGTGAAGGTCGCGCCCGATCTGGATGAGCCAGCGCTGGATGCGGTGGTCGCGGTCTGCCTGGCACGCGGCGCGAGTGGGCTGATCGCCGTCAACACGACGGTGAGCCGCGCGGGCTTGGGCGCGGGCGTGCCGCCGACGCTCGCGGCGGAGGCGGGCGGCCTGAGTGGTCGCCCGCTGCACGCCCAGGCGCTGGGGGTGGTGCGCGCGCTGTCGCGCCGGGCGGGCACGCGGCTGCCCATCATCGGCTGCGGTGGCATCGCCACCCCTGATGACGCGCGGCGCATGCTGGATGCCGGCGCCACGTTGCTCCAGCTCTACACCGGCTTTATCTACGAGGGGCCAGGCATCGCGCGGCGGTTGGCGACGGCGCTCAGCCCCGCGCCACCTACTTAGAGAGAGACAGCTCCATGTCGGACACGAACGAGCGGGCGCAGATCGCCTGGGACGAGCGGGAGTGGCGCATCGGCACGATCATAGGGCCGCGGCCAGGCACGCGCGCCGCCGGACTCATCGAGCGCGGCAGCTATGCTGATGGCACGCCCGTCCAAGCGGCGGTGCATGTGCTCGTGGGGGCGGCGCCGGGGCCGGTGCTCTATATGCAGGCCGCCGTCCACGGCAACGAGGTGAACGGCGTGGAGGTGATCCGCCGCGTGGTCACGAGCCTCGATCCCGCTGGGCTGCGCGGCGCGCTGATCGCCGTTCCGGTGGCCAGCGGGCCGAGCTTTGTGCGGCACCGCCGCCGCAACCCCTTTGACGAGGAGGATTCGAACCGCGTCTGGCCGGGCAAAGCCGGTGGCATGGCGAGCCAGCAGATCGCCCACGCGCTCTACACCCAGGCCATCCGCTACGCCGACACCATCATTGATCTGCACACGGCCAATAGCACCACGCTGCCCCACGTCGTCTATGGGCGGGGCGATGCCGCCAGCCGCGCGCTGGCCGTGGCCTTTGGCCTGGGCGTGCTGCTGGAGGAGGATATCACCGCCGACCTGCGCGCGGCGCGCTTTACTGGCAAGCTGCGCAACGTGGCCGGCGCGCGGGGCATCCCCTCCATCACGCCAGAGTTGGGCGGCAGCGACCGCTTGGAGGAGGCGCATATCCACCTGGGCGAGCGCGGCGTGAGCAACGTGCTGCACCACCTGGGCATGGTGGCGGGCGCCGTCGAGCCGCCCGCCACACTCCCGCTCACGCTGCGCGGCTCGCATCTGGATAAGGTGCGTGCCCACCACGGTGGCATCTGGATCGAGGAGGCGCACGCGGGCGAGCGGGTGCGCGCGGGGCAATCGCTCGGCTATGTCTACGCCATCCGCGACTTCGAGTGCGTGGAACGTCACACCGCGCCCTATGATGGCTTCATCCTCGGCACCACCGACATGCCCGTGGTCAATATCGGCGACCCCCTGGCCACCATCTGCCGCTTGGAGGAGGCATGAGCACGGGCCACGCCCCTTAAATGGCGCGCTACCGCCCCTAATGGCGATACCAGAAGCGATCCCACAG
>JADMIN010000558.1 GCA_015478575.1 Ktedonobacterales bacterium
ACTCCTTTGCGCATCTCTTCGCCGCGCTACGCCGCCACTTCTCCTTTGAGCGGCTGCTGTTGGTCGTCGGCGTGCTCGCGGATAAGGATCTCGATGGCATCATTCGCGAGATCAGTCGCGGCGGCGTGGATACGGTCATCACGACGGCGACGGCCAACCCGCGCGCCATGCCGCCCACCGATCTGGCGGCGGCGCTGGCCCGCGTGGAGGCACGGCTGTCACCGCTTACGCGCGCGACGCCTAGCGCGGCGCTCGCTGAGGCGCTGCGGCTGGCTGGCCCGCGTGATCTCGTCTGTGTCGCTGGCTCGCTTTACCTCGCGGGTGAGGCGCTGCGCTGGCTCGCGGCCCAGCCCGAGACGTCCCCCGGAGCCGTCGCGATCACTGGTGTGGATCACCCATAACCGCGCCACGCCAACGCGGCGGATGGCGCGGCGGTTCGCGTGGAGCGGAAGAAGCGGGGATGGTGCTCAGCATCCCCAGGAGTGCGCGATGCTGGCCTATCTCGATTGCTTTTCCGGCATAAGTGGCGATATGCTGCTCGGCGCGTTGGTGGATGCCGGGGTGGAGTGTGAGGCGCTGCGCGCGGGGCTGGCCGCGCTGCCGCTCACGGGCTGGCGGCTAGAGGCCGAGCGCGTGAGCGATCAGGGCCTCTCTGGCACGCGCGTGCGCGTCGTCCGCGAGGCGCACGCGGACGCGCCCCACCGCCGCCTGGGTGAGATCGAGGCGCTGCTCGCCGCCGCGACATTGCCAGAGCGGGCACACACGCGCGCGCTAGCCATCTTCCGTCGGCTCGCCGAGGCCGAGGCCACGGTCCACGGCACGACCAGCGCGGAGGTGGAGTTCCATGAAGTCGGCGCGGTTGACGCGATCGTGGATATTGTGGGCGCGATGCTCGGCTTCGAGTTGTTGGGAATCGATTCGCTCTGGTGCTCCGAGTTGCCGCTGACCTCTGGACGGGTGGCCTCGGCCCACGGCGTGTTGCCCGTCCCCGCGCCCGCTACCCTCGCGCTGCTGAAGGAAAGCGGCGCGGTCTGGCGACCCGTGGAGACGGAGGGCGAGTTGGTGACGCCGACGGGCGCGGCAGTGCTGGCCACGCTCGCGCGTTTCGAGCGCCCCACCCTGCGCGTGCGTGCGCTCGGCTACGGCTTCGGCCAGAAGCGCTTGCCCTGGGCCAATTGCCTGCGCCTGATGCTCGGCGAGGCGGCCACGGCGGCGGGCGGCGCCGCCACTGACGATGTCGCCGTCAGCCTGGAGCGCGACACCATCACCGTGATCGAGAGCCATGTGGATAACATGACCGGTGAGGCGCTAGGATGGCTGATGGAACGTCTGCTCGCCGAGGGCGCGCTCGACGTGGCCTACACTCCCCTGCAGATGAAGAAGAATCGCCCCGGCACCCTGCTCACCCTGCTCGCCCGCCCAGCGGATGCCGCGCGGCTCGCCGCGCTCGTCGTGCGTGAGAGCGGCACGCTCGGTGTACGCATGTCTGGCGCCGACCGGCTGAAGGCGCAGCGGCGCGAGGAACGGATCGAGACACCGCTCGGCCCAGTGCGCGTCAAGCTCAAGTTGGTCGGCGGCCAGCCCATCGCCGTCGCGCCCGAATACGACGACTGCCGCGCCCTGGCCGCGACGCTGGGCCTGCCCATCGAGACGGTGCGCGAGCGCGTCGCCCACGCCGCCCGTCTCCACTTCGGCCTAGCGGGATAGCGAGCGTCGGCGCGTGCCGCCCCATGTCGCCTTCCGCTTCCTCGTGCCACGGCGCCACCAGCCCGCGCTGGCCAACACCGCCGCGCCCAGCAGCAGCGCCGCCGCGCCCAGCAGTGTGGTGGTGCGCCCCGCGCCGGGAGAGCGGTAGGCTTCAGTGGTATAGAGCATCGTCCGCGTGCCGTGCCCTTCACGCACACGCAGCGCGACGATGCGCGGGTCACCAGCGAAGAGCGCGCCGCTGGTATACCACAGCGTGACCGTGTTTCCACGCGCGCCGCCAGAGTAGAATGTATCGGGCAGCCTGGGTGTGAAGTCGTCACGAACGAACAGATAGATCGCGCTGTCGCCCACCAGCGTGAGCCGGCTATCATCATAGAGGCGCATGCCGCGCGCGTGGCTGTAGCCGAGCACCACATCGCTCACCGTGCCGCTGGTGCTGTGTATGCCGCCGCCGCTGAGCGCGGAGCCACTGAGCGTGGAGACGATGAGACACGCTCCCACGACCGCCAGCAGCGCGGCACCCGCCAGCAGCGCGTTGCGCTGGGACGGGCCGTGCCGCGACCGCCGCCGCTGCTGATGTGATGGCATGGTGTGTACTCCTCGCTCGCGCGGGCGTCTGCGATCTCCCGTTCCTCCTGAGACGAGCGCGCCGCCAGACTGGCCACCCGCATCAGAAGCTGTTTTGAAAGTCAGCCCGCAGGACTGGATCCCGGTTGCCCGTAGCG
>JADMIN010000559.1 GCA_015478575.1 Ktedonobacterales bacterium
GGCACGCCGTCCTTGCGCGCGATACAGAGGCGGACGGCGCATTCGTCTATGCCGTCCGCACCACGGGCATTTACTGCCGCCCGACCTGCTCCTCGCGGCGACCCCGGCGCGAGCATGTCGCCTTCTTCGCGCTGCCGGCAGCGGCGGAGCAGGCCGGGTTCCGCGCCTGCCGCCGCTGCCATCCGGAGCAGACGGCACTCCGCGATCCGCAGGTCGAGGTCGTGCAGCGGGTCTGCCGCGCCATCGCCGCCGATCCAGAGGAGCCACCGACCCTCGCCAGCCTCAGCACGGCCGTCGGCGTCAGCCCGTTTCACATGCAACGAACCTTCAAGCGTGTAATGGGCATTACGCCCCGCCAATACGCGGACGCCTGCCGGGTGGATCGTCTCAAGACCGAACTGCGCAGGGGCGAGGCGGTAACGAGTGCGCTCTATGGCGCGGGATACGGCTCACCCAGCCGCCTCTACGAGCGTGCCCCCGCCCAGCTCGGCATGACGCCCGCCGTCTACCGGCGCGGCGGCGCGGGGATGCGGATTCACTACACGGTCGTCTCTTGCCCGCTCGGCCTGCTGCTCGTCGCGGCGACGGAGCGTGGCATCTGTGCCATCAACCTGGGTGAGAGCGATGAGGCGCTCGCCGCTGGTTTGACGAAGGAATATCCCGCCGCCGCGATCACGCGGGATGCCTCCGGCCTCGATCGTGCGGTCGAAGCGATTCTCCGCCACCTGCGAGGCCAGGAACCGCACCTTGATCTGCCGCTCGATGTGCAGGCGACTGCCTTCCAATGGCGCGTCTGGGAGGCGTTGCAGGCCATTCCCTATGGCAGCACGCGCTCCTATGGCGAGATCGCCCGCGCTATTGGCCAACCAACCGCGGCCCGTGCCGTTGCCCAGGCGTGTGCTAGCAACCGTGTCGCGCTCGCCATTCCCTGTCATCGCGTCGTGCGCGAGAACGGCGATGTTGGCGGCTATCGCTGGGGTATCGCGCGCAAACGAACCCTCCTGGCGCAGGAACAGGCCGGAGCGTAATACCACGTCCTCATGAAGACGATCATTTCCGGGTGGCACCGGTGTGCAACCCGTGTCTCTCGCATGCTGCCCAAAGGGCGACCGCAAGCGTACCACAAAACTGGTCCGCGAAATCTCCGTACGTATGAGTTCAGGTTGGGGGAAACGAACAGCGCACGGCAAGCCGTGTAGGGACTCTCTCCCTGCTTGCGCCAGGTCCCGAACACACTCGCCAGCGTCATCTTCGCGTCACTGCCCGCCGCACTGCGCGTTCCGCCGCCGGGAGCCCCCTGGGCAGCATTCCCGCTCGTCACCAGATGCCGCAGATCACGCTCCGCCTGATTGTTGTCCGGGGGCACCGCGACCTCAATCACGAAGACGAACAACTCATGCAGATGCTTGGCCATCCGCGCACTCAACACCCGTTGGGGCGTCATGCTCTCCACGTACGGTGCGTACACCGCGCGCAACGCCGTGGCAAACCGTGTGGCCGCCGCCCGCCGGGCGCCCGCATCCGCTGTCGGGTGCGCCGCCTTCCATGCCACCGCCCGCTCTTAGACATCCTGCACCCCCGCCGCCCATGCCTGCACCGCCGCATCGCGCGGATGGGCTTCCCCCAGATCATGCACATCCCGCAGCATGCTGCCCAGAGGGCGCCCGGCCCAGCACTGCTGCTTCACGCCGACATACGGCGCATACCCCACGTAGCAGTCACTGACCAGCGTCCCGCTGAACCCTTCCCCCAACAGCCGCTCGACTATCGCCGCCGAGCGATCACCGCGCGTCCGCTTGACGCTGCCCCCATCAGCGGCATGCCGCACTGCGGACACGCCTCAAGCGCATGGAGCACCTGCTGCGTCGGCACCATCCGCTGCCGCACAAACGCCTGCTCCCGCCCCTTGCGCGGCGCTTTCGCGGGCCGAACCTTGCTGGTCACGGGCTTGAGACCGGGCATCCCCTGCGGACGTCCCCTCCCTGCTGCTGCATTATCGCGGCTCTCCGCTGCCGCCAGGAACTCCCCCACGCGCTGCGTCAACTGCGCGACGCTCGTTTCCAGCGTGGCGATCACCGCGCGTTGCTCGGCCACCACCGCCTCCAACGCCGTGATGCGCTCGTGTTGCGCGATCACGAGCCGGATCAGGTCATCGCGGCTGGCCTGGTTGAGATCAATCATGGCAAAAGCATATCCGCTCCCCCCATTCCTGAACAGATACGTCAGCCGCATTCCGATGACGAACGGGCGGCACGGTGGTATACTCATTCGTGAGATCGTGATTTTATTCACAATTACGGCGTCAGGCGGGTTCTCTATGGCCAAGCCCAACAGTCAGGAGCGGCGCGTCGTTATCGTCGTGGACATGCTGCGCGGCTTCCTGGAGGCGGGGCGTCCGCTCGATTGCGGCGAGACGGCGCGGGAG
>JADMIN010000560.1 GCA_015478575.1 Ktedonobacterales bacterium
GGCCACGTCCTCGCTCTCGCCGTGGATCATCGGGCGCTGGCTCACCGACCCTGCCCTCTACGCGCAAGTCTATCCCTTCTCGCTACGGCCACAGGCGCACGAGATCATCCGCACCTGGGCGTTCTATACCCTGGTGAAGGCGCTGCTTACCTTCGATCCTGCCCGCGACACCGACACCAAGATCGCTCTGCCCAGCGCGCGGCTCGACGCCCTGGCGCGGCTGTTGCCGTGGACGCATGTGGCCATCTCCGGCTGGGGGCTGGCGCCGGAAGGCACAGGCAAGATCAGCAAGAGCCGTGGCGGCGGGCCGATGGCGCCGCTCACGTTGATCGAGCGCTACTCCGCCGATGCCGCGCGCTACTGGGCGGCGAGCACCGGTTATGGCAAAGACGCGATCATTAGCGAAGAGAAGGTGCGGGTAGGCGCCAAGTTGGCCACCAAGCTCTGGAACGTGGCGCGCTTCGCTGAGCGCTTTCTGGATGCCCCTCCGGACCTCCCGCCCACAGCGCAAGAGGCGACGCTGGTCGGTGGGAATGGCCCCCAGACAGACGCGCTGCCCGCGGACCGCTGGCTGCTCTCGCGGCTACAGCGGCTGATCGCGCGCGTAACGGCGCTCTTTGAGGCGTATGACTACGCCGCGGCCAAGAGCGAGACGGAAAGCTTCTTCTGGACGCACCTGACCGACAACTATCTGGAGCTGGCCAAAGAGCGGCTCTATGGCCAGCCGGGGCCAGCGCGGAACGGCGCGCGCGCCACGCTCGCGCACGCGCTGCTGACGATAGTGAAGCTCTTCGCGCCGTTCCTGCCGCACGTCACCGAGGAGATCTACCAGGGCCTCTTCGCCGCCACTGAGACCGAGCCTGGCGCCGCCACGGCGCACGCCGCTCTCCGCTCGCTCCATCGGGCGCGCTGGCCGCAGGCTGATCTGGCGCTCGTGGATGAGGAGGCCGAGCGGGTAGGCGATACGCTGGTGGCGGTGGCCACGGCCGTGCGGCGCTATAAGAGCGAGGCGAGCCTGGCGCTGGGCGCGCCGCTGGCCCGGCTGGAGCTGGTGGTGGCTGATGTCGCGCTGCTGGCGGCGCTGGGCGCCGCGCTGACGGACCTGCGCAGTGTGACGCGCGCGCGTGTGGTGGCCATCGTGCCAGCGCTCGCCGCCGACGCTGTGCCGGTGCTGCGCGCGGACGCGCTGCTGGCGGGCCTCGTGCCAGCGGAGCACCCGTGAGCGCAAGCGCAAGCGTATCCGTCCCCGCCCCCTTCCCTCGCGAGGCAGGGGCGGCGCGTGGGAGAGCGGGCGGCCATCTTCAACCCACCCGGCGCTTTGCGCCGTCCCAGCGCCCGCCCGCCCAATCGCCCAGCGCGCCCTAGCAGGTGTCCAGCGTTTCATGTGCAACGCCGGGCATGTGAGCCTGCGGGGGCACCTAGACGGGGCGAATCGCGCGCCAGAACATACTGCCAGCTCGGCATATGCTCCGCCGCTGGCAAGGTTACGTCGCGAGATGGGCCGCCGCCGCGGAGGCAGCGGCGATGTCGCCCTGACCCCCGGCTACGGCCTCTTGAAACAACTGGGCGATATCGGCTTTGGTTTCTTCTCCCAAATCGTCGCTGGCAAACACATCTTGGGCACACGCGATCAGATCTTGCACGACCCGTTCGCAGCGGTAGTAGGTGAGGGCCATCTCATCGCGCTCCGCTTGTCCGTAGCCTTCCCAAAACGCATCGGCTTGTGGCTCCCTGATAAAGATGAAGTCGCGCTCTTTGGGTGCCAGCATCACCTCATCCCAATCAATCACCAATACACGGCCAGCGGGATCACGGAGCAGATTGGCTGGATGTAGATCCGCGTGACAGATGACATAGTGGAACGGGCGCGCCTTGAGCACCGCTGCCAGCTTCTCCAGGGAAGCCACTCCCAGGTGAATGGTGGACTGATGCGCCTGCCAAGAGGCGAGAAGCGCACGCGAAACGTCACTGTCACCGGGTCGCGCATGTGGGTGTTGGCTCTCAAAGGTACGTACCCACTGGGCATACGCTGTCGCATCAAAGGGTTCTTTTCGCAGTGGGAGACTGCCTAGAGGCTCAAGCCGGGCCTGGTGAATCCGCTTGAAGATGGTCCCCACCTCCTTCCACTGCGCATTCGTCATCCCCGTCAAGCGTGTATCTCCCTCGTGAAAGGGGTAGACGATCACGGTCCACCCCACAAGCGTCGTCCACAAGGCATGGCTCTTCGTGGGAATGGGCGCCACGACTGATGTGATCCCCTGCTTGCTGAGAGCGGCGGGAACAAGGTACCCTGGTTCGTACAGCGGTCGAGACGTGACCTTGAGCAAATAGGCAGCTCCCTGCTCGCTCACCACCCGATACACGCCGGCATGATAATCCTTTCCCCGGGGAAGATACTCAAGCGTGACCGAGGAAAGGGC
>JADMIN010000561.1 GCA_015478575.1 Ktedonobacterales bacterium
CCAGCGCCCACGACGGATGACCTGCCGCCGTGGCAGCCTACCCATGCCACACACGGCCAGCTCCGCAATGACTTCAGCGCGCCGCGCGTCCGACGCAACGTCAGCGCGCCACGCGCCGCGCGGAAGAGCGACCGATCCGGCGCGAGCTAGAAGCTAGAGACCGTTCCTCATATTGTCAGCGCTGCCCATGTATACCAGCATGGGTGGCCTGCCATGTCGGAACACAACGAACCCGTGAGGAGGCAAGCCGCATGCGCCAGTCGGTGCCAGGAACACCCGCGTCTGGGTGCCCCTTCTGCCAGCGTGAGACGCTCGCTGTCATCTTGGAGGAAACGCCGCATTTCTTCCTGCTGGCGGATCATGCGCCCCTGGCCGAGGGGCATCTGCTGCTGGTGCCCCATGCTCACTACGCCTGCTATGGCGCCGTTCCCGCCGCGCTCGATGACGAGTTGCCGCGCCTGAAAGAGCGTATCGCCGTGTTCCTGACCACAACCTATGGACCCTTCATTTTCTTCGAACACGGCGTCTTTCGCCAGACGGTCCCCCACGCCCACCTGCACGCCATCCCCATCGGGAGCGCCGATTTCAGCCTGCGGGGTCTCGCTGGTATGTATGGGCAGCCTGTGCGTTCACTCGCAGACGTACGCGCCTGGTACGCCGAGCGCGGCCACTACTTCTATCTGGAGCAGCCCGCGCATGGGGCACGCCCCGCGCAGGCCACTATCTTTCCGCCCGAACTGGATCACTACCAGCACGTGCTGGGAATGGTGCGCCGCGCCGCGCGACACCGCGAAGAATGGTTGCCCCAGCCGGTACGGCGGGCCATCGGCTCGCCCAAGATGCGCTCGCTCGCCGAAGCTTGGTGCGCGTCGAGTGCCGCCGACCCGCCAGCACGGCCATGAGCACGGCAGCGCGGGACGTGCCGATGTGGTGCCCGCCGATGTGGTGCCCGCCGATGTGGTGCCCGCCGATGTGGTGCCCGCCGATGTGACGCGCCAGGCGGCTGGCGCGGTACAATACTCGGCGGATACCACATGCTCCCCCTACACTTCAGACGAGAGGATACGATCAATGACGATCAAACACGTTGGCGTCGTCGGCGCTGGCCTGATGGGCAGCGGCATTGCTCAGACCATCGCTCAGGCGGGCTATGATGTCGTGCTGATGGAGGTCAATCAAGAGCTGCTCGACCGTGGCCTGGCGCGTGTGCATGGCGCCTGGCGGATGCTCGCGGGCAAGGGCAAGGTGACGGAGGCCCAGGCGAAAGAGTATGGTGGGCGCATCCGCGGCACCCTGAACCTCCAAGAGTTTGGCGACCGCGATCTGGTGATCGAAGCCATCATCGAGAACATGGATGAGAAGAAGAAGCTCTTCAGCGCGCTGGATGCCATCCTCCCAGCGGAGGCGCTGCTCGTCAGCAACACCTCCTCGCTGCCAATCATCGAGATGGCCTCGGTCACGGGGCGCCAGGAGCGTGTGGCGGGCCTGCACTTCTTCAACCCCGCGCCGGTGATGAAGCTCGTCGAGATCGTGCGCACTATCGCCACCAGTGAAGCAACCATCACGACCTTACGTGACTTCTCCACCTCACTCGGCAAGACGCCGATCATCGCCAAAGATACCGCCGGCTTTGTCGTGAACTTCCTGCTCATCCCCTACATGCTTGCCGCGGTGCGCATGTATGAGAACGGCCTCGCCACCAAAGAAGATATTGACACGGGCATGAAACTCGGCTGCGGCTACCCGATGGGTCCATTCGAGTTGCTCGACTACGTCGGCCTTGATACGACGCTCTACGCCGCCGAAGCCATCTACAAAGAGTATCCCGATCCCGCCTACGCCCCGCCCACGTTGCTGCGTCGTATGGTCCAAGCGGGCCGCTATGGCAAGAAAAACGGCAAGGGCTTCTATGTTGGCGTAGAACAGTAACAGGCGGAAGAGCGGCAGAAACAGCAACTATCCAGCGGGCGCCGCTAGCGCCCAGGAGACAGCATCATGGCAGTAACAGATCGCGATATCGTCGTGCTCGGTGGCGCGCGCACGCCTTTCGGTGCGTTCATGGGCGCGCTCAAAGACGTCTCAGCCATCGAGCTAGGAGCCATTGCCGCCCGCGAGGCCACCAAGCGCTCGGGCATCACTCCCGCCGACGTAGATCAGGTGGTCTTCGGCAACGTCCTCCAGACCAGCAAAGATGCCATCTATTGTGCCCGACACATCGCCCTCAAGGCCGACGTGCCGATCGAGGTGCCAGCTCTCACGGTCAATCGCCTCTGTGGCTCTGGCCTCCAGGCGATCATCTCTGGCGCCCAATCGCTCCTCTTGGGCGAAGGGGGCATCGCCCTTGTCGGCGGGGCGGAGAATATGACCCAGGCACCCTTTGTCATCCGCGGCGCACGCACCGGCCTCAACCTTGGTG
>JADMIN010000562.1 GCA_015478575.1 Ktedonobacterales bacterium
CTTCTAGCTCAGCGCCCCATGGCCCCGAGTTCCAGGTCACCCATCAACCTTAGGCGTAACTGCTCAGGATCCCCAAGCGATCGGTAAGGGATCGCCGAGGAACACGGCGGTGAGGGCCGCAAGCATACCACGGCCCTGCTTGCGCATGGTGCCCAGGTAGCTTCTCAGGCGGCAATAGGCGGTCGCTCCCTCCTCACTGCGGAAGGTGCCGGAGATTTTCTGCTGGATTTTGACCATGCGCAGGTCCCGTTCGGCCTGGTTATTGGTGAAGGGCACCCGCAGATCGGCGAGGAAGGCCAGCACGCGGTCGGCAGAGCGCGTGAGCGCGTCCAGCAGATTCCTGGCGGGCGGCTGCTTGAGCCGGCCCCGCTGGCCGGGCCGGCGCTGGGGTGGGGGCGCTTGGGCCGCATAGCCTTGAGCCAGCAGTTCGTGATACTGGGCAACCCACTCGGCCTGCTCGTGGAGCGGCACCTGGGCCGCCCCCTGGGCACGCCACTCCTCGACCGCCTGGTGCATGGTCAGCAGTAGGTCGCGCAGCTCGGCCGCCCAGCGCTGGTGGTGCTGCTCGGCCAGGAAGGCCAGGTCCCGCACCAGATGGGCAACGCACCAACTATGCTGGCAGTCGGCGTAGGCGTCGTAGCTCGCCCAGCGGTCGTGCGTGGCCCAGCCGTGGAAGCGTGGCCAGATGCCAATCGCCTCGGTGGCGGCGCTGCCGCGCTGGCGGTGCCAGGCCAGATGGGTGAGCCAGCGCGTGCTGTTGACGTGCAGCCAGTGCAATTTGCCCTCCACGCGGATGCCGGTCTCGTCGGCGTGCTGGTGGGACCCCGCCGCCACCAGATCGGCAATCCGCGCGACTGTCGGCGCCAGGTGCGCCGACGCCTGCCCGACCCATGCCGCGATGGTGCCGTCGCTGACTGCCGCCTCGAACAGGTCCGCGAGCGCCTCGCCGGTGCGCTCCTCGGGGACGAGCTGGTACTGGTTCAGGTAGACCGCGACCGCGCGCAGGCGCGGGCCATACTGCACCGGCGCACGGGCCTCCTCGGGGAAGGCGCCCCGCGTGCCGGTCCCACAGGCTGGGCAGCGCACCTGTTCCACCTGGTGCTCGGTCACTTCCAGGCATCGCACGGGCAGATCATGGACCTGCCGCCGCTCGACGATCAGACCGGCTAGCCCCTCCAGCGGCGTTTGGCACTGCGCACAGCGCGCGGGCGCATGCCGGACCACGACGTCCGGCACCTCCACCAGCGCCAGGGTGTGCCCTGCATGCCCGCGCTGGCCCCCCGTGCGCTTCCGGCTGGCTGGCCGGCTGGGGCGCGGCCGCCGCTGCAGCCCGTCACTGCTGGGAGGCTTGCTACTGTTCTGGCTGTCTTTGGCCAGCCGCGCCTCTAGCTCGCGGATCCGCGCTTCCAAACGACTTATGGTCGCTTGGCTCGCCTGCAGGGCCTGGCGCAGAAGCGCGTTCTCCGCTTCAAGTTGGACGATTCGCTCGTGCTCGCTCATGTGTCTACTCTACCAGCCGATGCAACCCCTCCTGAGCAGTTACCTTTTTCCTTGGATGGTCAAGGCACGTATGAGCAGCGCGCGTCGGGCGGGCCGCATCGCATACCTACCGCTTCCTTTTGGCGCGGCCTCTGGCATATGGTATCGTGTGGAACAGAGGCGCGGGCCAGCCAAGGACGAGGGCAGCGGTTAGAGCAACTGAGGAGATGCGCGTGGGAGCAATGGTCCTCTATCCAGCGATTGATCTACTTGGCGGGCAGTGTGTCTACATGCGGCGGCCCGCCGATGCGACGCCGTCCCACATGGTAGCGGAGGATGCGGTGGCCGTCGCCCGCCGCTGGCAGGAGGCCGGCGCGGAGTGGCTGCATGTGGTGGACCTGGATGGCGCGCGCGAGGGGCACCTGAGGCAGACTGAGGTCATACAGGCGATTGCCCAGGCGACGAATCTGCTGATCCAGGTCGGCGGAGGCGTGCGCGGTGAGGAAGATGTGGCCGCGGCGCTGGAGGCCGGCGCGGCGCGCGCCGTGCTTGGGACCACCGCGGCGCGGACGCCGGAGCTGCTGGAGCGATGCCTCGCTCGTTGGGGTGAGCGGATGGTCGTCTCAGTGGATGCGCGCGGCGATCAGGTGACGGTGGCCGAGTGGTTGGAATCGGCGACGCAGACCAGCGTGGATTTCGCCTGGCGCATGGCCCAGGCGGGCGTACGCACGCTGCTGGTGACCGATGTTGAGCGCGACGGCACGCTCGCCCCCAGCGACAGTCCGCGCCTGCTCCGGCTGCGGGAGGCGCTGCCACAGGTGGCATTGATCGTCGGTGGGGGCATCTCCAGCATCGCGGAGGTATGCCGCCTCGCCGCGGCGGACATTGATGGTGTCGTCCTAGGCCGCGCCCTGTATGAGTG
>JADMIN010000563.1 GCA_015478575.1 Ktedonobacterales bacterium
GGATATGGACGCGCACACGCGAGCCAACCGTGCCATCTGGAATGCGTGGACCGCCAGCTCCGACGTGTCGGACCACGTTCGCGACGCGCAGCGCTTCCTCTCCAGCGGATCGAGCCTCCGGCCCATCGAGCGCGCCGAGGTGGGCGATGTCACCGGCAAGACCCTGCTGCATCCACAATGCAATCGAGGAAGCGATACGCTCTCCTGGGCGCGGCTGGGAGCCATCGTCACCGGTGTGGATTTCGCCGAGGTCGCCATCGAGCGCGCCCAAGCGCTGGCCCGCGCGGCACAACTGGATGCGCGCTTCCTCTGCTCCGACCTCTTCGCGCTGCCCAACGTCCTAGACGAGCGTTTCGATATCGTCTTCACCTCATATGGCGTGCTCTGCTGGATACCTGATCTCACGCGCTGGGCCGAGATCATGGCGCGCTACCTGCGGCCCGGCGGCGTCTTTTATCTCGTGGATACGCACCCGTTCGCCAGTCTCTTTACCAGCGACGCGCACTCCCCCACCGGCGTGCGCGTTCACCCAGACCATCCCTATGCTTCTTGCGCCTCGCCATGGCGCGAAGAGCTATCTCTGCCAGCCACCGCTGGCCAAACGTCCCAGCGGGCGGCGCTCTCCACTTGGAGCCACGGCCTGGGCGAGATCGTCACCGCACTGCTCGCCGCCGGTCTGCGCCTAGCGTATCTCCACGAGCATCCCGCCACCTTCTATCAGCAATTTCCCACGCTCATCCATGGCGAGGACGAGCTATGGCGCTGGCCCGACCCCACCATGACGCTCCCACTGCTCTTCTCGCTGCGCGCGACAAAAGCCTAGCCCTCGCCGTCCGGCACGCAGACCCGCCGCCACCCCACCCGCGCGGAATACGACAAGTGCTCCAGCGCTCACCGCCACGCGGCAGCCGCACTGGAGCACCACGGTCCCCCCATCCTCGGGAGACACCGCCAGCGTCACACGACCTTAGCTTTCAGCGCGCGCAGGTACGCTTCCGCCCCATTGATATCCGTGTTGGCATACGCCTGAAGACTGATGGGCAGCAGCGTTACATTCGCCTGCCAGGCTTGCATCACCCCGATAAGCCCATCAAGAATACTGACCTGCACCCGGATGACGCCGAGCACCTGCTGCACACGCTGCAATGAGGCAATGACAATGCCGAGCGCGTCTCCACCAATCGTGGTGAGGAATCTCGCCAAGGGAACGACGATATATTGCACCACTTTGCGCGTGAGCTCAGCGATCTTGAGCGCATCGTCGAGGGCAATCCCTTCCAGGGAGCCGATCTCGCGCTGGAGGAGTTGCCTCACCTCCGTCTCCGTCAGTTGCGCGCCTTTCTCAATGACAAAAGGCGTTGCTACGGCGCAGGCCCCTACCGCCGCTGTGGTCAAGAGCGCGCGGCGCGCCACACGTCCGCCGCCCGCCGCATTCCCGCCGCCCGGGGTCTGCGGTGCTGTTGTAGCCGAGTGTTGCCCCTGTGGGGCGCTGGATGGATTAGTGCTGCCCATGCCGTTCTCCTCCGCGATGTGCTGAGCGCGAACTGGTCGCGCATCTCCGCCCCTTTCCCACCTAGTGGGTGCGAGGCGCTCTCGCTCCCGAATGTGCCTCCATCATACTCTCGTTCAGCGGAAATACAAGCAATACTTGTGCCGGTCGGCAGATCCAAGCCTGGCATCTCCAAAGCTGGCATCTCTCTTGCCGCACACCCCATGCGGTGCCATGCCAGCACTGGTCGCCTCGCGAAAGAAAAAGGAAAGCTCTGCCGCGATGTGGATGGAAAGCGGCGCCCCAGCAGTAGGTACGCCCCCACACGAGCGGCTCGATCACACTCTCGCTATGGCGCGCCAACTTCGACGTCATCTGGACGTGGCGCGGACGCCGTGGCCGCGCGCACCAGCCGCGTAGACGTGGGCACCAACTTGATCTGCCCTCATTATCTGCCCTCATTATCTGCCCTCATTATCTGCCCTCATTATCTGCCCTCATTCTACGCTCCCACCCCGCTGTGGTTGCGCGGGCGCCCCAATCGCGCTATCTGGCCGTCGTCGGCACATCGCCACAGGCAAGGCACTGCCGCGAGGGCGCTGTGGCCTAGCGATGCGGAGCGCTCGGCACGCACACCTGGGCGAGGCCATCGGCCCTCATCCGTCTAGCGCCGTGGCCCTCTAAGTGCGCACATGGCGCGGTGAGCGGGATGCACATTGCATCCGCCCGCCCCGCGGCCCGATACTCTTGGTAGGCCGATGTCCTGGTGGATGGACGACGCACCACGTGCCAACGCGCGAGACGCCCCCCGCGAGCGACAGCGAGAAGACAAAGGAGACGATCATGCGGATCGGTATTGGCACACCCGCGACGATTCCTGGCACCCCAGGCGCGCTCGTGTTGGAGTGGGC
>JADMIN010000564.1 GCA_015478575.1 Ktedonobacterales bacterium
CAACACACGTGCGCCGTTGTGTCGTATCGGGTGTGGCATCGGTGGCATCATTGGCGGACCCAATGTACTCGTCAGGGAGCTGAGCGGCATCGCCGCGGTGGTAGGCCTGAAGAACACGTTCCAGCCCATCCATCACCACGAGATGCTGACCTTGTGTCAGTGCCAGCAGGAGTGCCTGCTCCGCTTCAGCGCGCGGCATCTTGGCGATTTCTTCGATCGGCTGTTGGTGAAGATACGCCAGGGTATGGGAAAGGAAATTGTCCATCGTGGCGTCGCTCTCGTAGAAGCTCCACCACACTACACTCGCTCGCTGAGGTATGGCGCTCCCGCTGCGCTCCTGGGTCCAGTGCCATGTCAGCGCGCTCTTGCCCGCGCCGCCAATCGCATCAATGAGCAGCATGGGATCAGAGGAAGCGGCCCAGGCATCCAGCGCGGCCAACTCAGCCTGACGGCCATAGAAGCGGCGACCGAGAATATACGGATGGGCAAGGTAGGGCGTGGGTGGAACGGGAATGGTGCTGACGGTGCGCGAGTGTGGGGTGTTGGCTTGCGCCGCTGGGGGCAACACTCCCTGCTGTCTGAGCGCGACGAGGGCGGCGAAGACGCGATATTCCAAATCGGCGGGCGAGCGGAAGAAGCCCACAACGTAGCTGGCACGCAGCTCAGCCTTCAGGCGCGCCAGTTTGGCCGCTTTCTCTGGGTCGGCCTCGCCATCGCCCGGATCAATTGGGTGCTCGTCCGCCGGCATGAAGATCAAAATCGGTATCTTCCGCTCCCTGGCACGACGATATTCCATCTCGGTGATCGAGAGAGCGCCGCCTGGTGGAATGGTTCCATAGCGGTGGGCGAAGATGCCCACATACACTTCCGCCTGATCCGCCAGTTGCAATGAATACGCTCCAGGCGCGTGCGGTCCCGCGGAATCGCGCTCCGCCGCGAGGGGATACATATCGCAGCGCCATACGGCATCCATCGCGGCCTCGCGATGTGCGGGCAGATCCACCATCGTGCTGCTGATGAAAACATGAGTATGATAAGAAGAAGATGCCGCCGCCATGAATTCGCACCTCGCATCCTGGGCTGATGATCGCCATCACGCCCGCTAGAGGTTCATCTCACAGAGTGCCAGCCTATACGGCAAGCACCCGAACTGGTGTGCGTAGTATAACACAGGAGGCGAGAAGCTCTCTAGACACGTGTTGGTGGGCGGGGCGTGCGGGCGCAACGAGAGGAGACGGGAAGACATGCGGGTGGAGGCCCCTTTGTTTGTGATGGTGGATGGGCACACGTTAGCCTATGATGAGGTCTGCCCGCCCGACCCCAAGGGGACGGTGCTGCTGCTGACGGGCCTCGGCTCGAAGCGGCTCGGCTGGGCGCGCCAGCTCCCCGTCTTTGGCCAGACGTATCGCACGCTGGCGCTGGATCACCGCGACACTGGCGATAGCGATCTGACCCCGGCACCTTACACCACCGCTGACCAGGCGGATGACGCCGCCGCCGTGCTGCGGACGCTGGGTGTGGGGCGCGCCGCGGTCGTCGGCATCTCGATGGGCGGCTTCATCGCGCTCGAAATGGCGCTCCGCCATCCCGATCTGGTGGAGAAGTTGGTCCTCACCTCCACTTCGGCGGGTGGGTGGACGCACACCCGCGCGCGGCTCTCGCTGCTCCTCAAGTATATGCAGCCTCACTACCGCTGGGGCGAGGTCGGCGCGGTCGCCAAACGCCACTATGCCGCGATCATGGCGCCCGGCTATTGCCGACGGCATCCCGACGAGTGGGAGCATATCGCGGAGGTCGCGCGCTATCGCCCGCAGAGCCGGGAGGCGTACCAGCGTCAGTGGCGTACCTGTGTGACGCACGATGTCGCCGATCGCCTGGGTGAGATCCACGTGCCGACGCTGGTGGTGCATGGAGAGGGAGATCCCCTCGTCCCCGTGGAGAATGGCCGCTACCTGGCACGCCACATTGCTGGCGCGCGGCTGATCCTCTATCCGCGGACAGGCCACATTCCTATCGTCGAGCGCGCCGAGGAGTATAACCGTGATGTGCTGGCCTTTCTGGCGGAGTGAGGCCGGTCGGGGCCTAGGGAGCGGCGCGCGGAAGCGGCTGAGCGAAATGGACACTCTTGAAGATGCGTGATGAGACGGGAGCGAGGCCGCTGGCGCGAGAACAGCGGAGCATGCCGGTGATGGGCCAGCGTGAGGCCTGGCGTGTGCTGCCCTTCTCGGTGGCGCCGATGGGGCGGCAACTGGCCCTGGCGGAGGGCATGTTGGCTGGGCTGGCCGCGAGCGGTGTCCCGGCGTTGCGGTGGTACGTGCCCGCCGAGCCGGCGCTGGTGCTGGGCAACGGCCAATCCCCGGCTATCGTCAGCGTCACCGCTTGCCGCGAGCGGGGCGTGCG
>JADMIN010000565.1 GCA_015478575.1 Ktedonobacterales bacterium
ATGTAGGAGGTCGGCGTGCCTCGCAGCCCCGTGGCGATGGCCACAGTATTGATGGGCAGGCCCGTGCTGGTCAGCGCGGGTGTGAGGTACTGCGGCTTGCCATCGGCGCCGAGCACCTCAAAGTTCACATCCAGCCGCCCCAGCACCTCTGGGACCTGGAACTGCAAGGTCTTCTGGATCTTTGCCGCCGTGTTGGGGTCAGGCGCCGGAAGGGGCGTGGGCGTGCCAGTGGGCGGGGTGGACAGGGGTGAAGGAATCAGGGTCGCCGTCGGGGTGGGGGTGTTGGCGGCGGGCGTGGCCGAGCCACCAAACGGCCCGCCCCGCTGGTCGCCCGCGCTCTCCGCGACCCGTTCCAGCGCCGTGGAGATAGCGACCGCGCGGCTCCGAATATCATCATTGATGCTCGTCTGGAGCTGCGTCCGCGCCGTGGTATAGACGATCACACTAAAGAGGGAGAGCGTGAGGCCGACCAGGGTCACGTACCAGAGGGCCAGCCGCTGGCGAATCGGCACGTGGTCCAGCATCCACTGGCGCATCTGCCCAGAGGGCTTGCGATCTGGCAAAGGGACAGACACGTTGCACACCTCCCACCGCGCGCCAACACACCGCTCATCGCTCATCGCTCCGCCTGGCGCCCACCGTTCGGCGCGTGGCCGCGCACCGCCTGTTTTAGGAATCCGTTTTCTCGCGCAGCACATAGCCCGCGCCGCGCACGGTGTAGAGCAGCCGCGGCTCCTCGTTGGCTTCCAGCTTGCCACGGAGGTAGCCGATATAGACCTCCAGCACGTTCGATTCGCCTTCGAAATCATAGCCCCAGACGCGCTCCATAATGAGGTCGCGCGTCAGCACCTGCCGCGGACGGCGCAGAAAGAGCTGCAACAGCTCATACTCCGTGGTCGAAAGCTCGATCTCCCGTGGCCCCCGGTGGGCGATGCGCGTGCCGGTATCCAGCGCCAGGTCGGCGAAACGCAGCACCTCGGTCTGTTCGGGGTTGCGTCGGCGCAGCAGCGCGCGCACCCGCGCCAAGAGTTCATCGAGCGCCACGGGCTTGACCAGGTAATCATCCGCGCCAGTATCCAGCCCGGCCACCCGGTCGGTAATGGCGTCCTTCGCCGTGAGCATCAAGATCGGCACCTGATTGCCCCCCGCGCGCAGCCGCCGACAGACCTCCAGGCCATTCAGCCCAGGCAACATGAGATCGAGAATCACCAGATCAGGCGGACGCTCCAGCGCCTTTTGCAGCGCCTCGTTGCCGCGCGGCGCGACATCCACGCTATAGCCCTCGTAGGCGAGCGCGCGCCGCAACATCTCCGTAATGTGACGGTCATCATCCACGATGAGCACATGCGCCTTCATACCCACACTCCTTTGTTCGCTCCCCTTCCGCCGCCCCCCACCACATATGTCCTCATTGTACGCCATTTTGCCCTGGGCCGCCGGGGGATGGCCGCGCATACCAGCCCATCGCCCTGGCGCGCGCGGCATAGTTCGTGCCGCGCGACGTGATGGCCACGCCCTAGCGCGACGCGCCAGCGGACGAGTGGCGGCCCTCGGTGTATGGAGGTGCTCGGCTGCTTCTTCAGGTGAGTCTTATCTTACATTCACGCTGATCTCACAGCCGTATGGCATAACCTCTATGGCACTCGAATTGCGAGACGGCTGCGCGGGCCGCTGAGGCACAAAGGAAATGAGGACACTATGCCTGGAGATGGGCACTCGCTGTTAGAGCGCGCGGAGGTAACCGACATGGCGGGGCGGTGGGGAGGGGCTGCCGAACGGGAGCGTCTGATTCTGGTCAGCAATCGCGGACCAGTAGAATATACCTTCACTGATGATGGGCTGCCAGAGGCGCACCGTGGCGCTGGCGGCGTGGTGAGCGGGCTGCTCTGCGCGGTGCGCCAGCGCCCAGTGACGTGGATCTCACTGGCCATGACCGAGGCTGATCGGCTCGTAGCGCAAACGCGGGCGCAGGTGACACCGCCCCCGGCGATGGATCTGCGCGGAACCACGCTCACGCTCGTAGATATCCCCTGCGCCGCCTACAGCCGCCATTACAACGACATCAGCAATCGCGTGCTGTGGTTTGCCCAGCACTACCTGCTCAACCCCACCCAGACCGGCACCTTCAGCCAAAAGACCGCCGCCGATTGGGAGAAGGGCTACACCGTCGCCAACACGGCCCTCGCCGAGGTGGTCATCGCCACCCTGCGCGCGGAGGGCATGAATACGCCCGTCCTGTTCCAAGACTACCACTGCGATCTGGCGCCCGCGCTGGTGCGCGCCGCCTGCCCAGAGGCGCGGCTCGCCCACTTCGTGCATATCCCCTGGCCAGAGCCACGTTACTGGGAGATGCTGCCGGAGTATACGGACAAAGATATTCACGACGTGACCGCTTATC
>JADMIN010000566.1 GCA_015478575.1 Ktedonobacterales bacterium
GTCACCATGCCCTACCCTACCACACTCTTCCACCCTTTTCAAACGGCCTCTCAGGCATCAATAACGCGGTCTCGCGCATCGCCGCCGCGCTGGCCATTGCCGTGCTGGGGCTGATCGTCGCGGCGCGGTTCGGCGCGGCGCTGGAGCAGCGCCTGGCCCCGTTGCCGCTCTCGACCCAGGCACGCGCCCAACTCGTCGCCGAGCGCGCGCGGCTGGGTGACGCGCGCGTGCCGACCTCGGTAGACGCGCGCTCGGCGCCCGCGGTCCGCCAGGCGATAGATGAGGCCTTCACCTCCGCCTATCAACTCGTGATGCTGATCGGCGCGGCGCTGGCGCTGGCCGGTGGCGCCATCTCCTTCATGACGATTCCGGGTCGGCTCTCGCCCTTTTCGGCGCGCGCCGCGCCGCCGCGCCAGCGTGAGGCGACGCATCCGGTCACAGAGCGGGGCTAGCGGCGGCGCCAGAAACGCCAGCCGCGTCCGCTGGCCTGGGTGGGCACCGCCGCGGGCTGGGCGAGCGATGCCAGCGAGGAGCGGGTGACGGGGTGGCGCATCACCTGGGCGAAGATATCGGGGTGGCGCTCACGGGCATACTGATGCAGTGTAGCCGCCTGCTCGGCTGAGAGCATGCCGCGCGCATCCAGCGCGAACCGCGGCGCGGTCCCATCGCCGGAGAGGTTGAGTAATCGCGAGAACTCGAGGCCGATGGCCGTGCGCTGATCGGGGCGCATCTGGGCATAGACCGCGACCGGGTTCTGGAAATCGAAGGCCTCGGGGCTTGTCGTCTCCGCGCTCATCATCGTGAGCCTCCCGCATACACGTGCATCTCTAGCGCCTCCGCGAGGAGAGTCGCTCTTCCGCCGGTGGGCTGATAGCGTCTCGCTGGGACGCATATCGCATGCCAGGATGGGGAACGCTGCCCCCATAGCTCAGCCGGAGAGGCGGGACAGCGAGGCGACGCCAGCGCCATAGATGATGAGGAACTGCGCTGGGCCATAGAGGAGCCAGACGGCATCACTGACCCAGGAAGCGGCGAGGCCGTTGAAGAGCTGCGCGGCGAGCAGCAGATCGCTCGCCAGAAAGAGGGCCGCGCCAAGCGCGACGGGGACGAACACGGGGGCCTGGAGCGCCAGCCCGGTCGCGACGCCGGCGGTGCTGGCAAGCAGCAGGGCATACGGCAGCGCGAGCCGCCGCGGCGGGGTGAGCGTGCGCCCGCGCGCGACAACGAGCGACCATCCCACCAACGCCACGAGCAGCCACGCCGCCCATGCGACCCAGCGGGCGGCTGACGCGCGCGCACCCACGGCGCCGCCCAGCACTAGGAGGCCGATGCTATAGGCGACGTGGCCCAGCCCGAAGGCGAGCATGCCACCCAGCACCGACTGGGCACGCGCGGGCAGCGGCCCCGCCAGGCTCAGATCGCCGAGGAGGCCGAGCGTCATCCCCAGGGCGAGCAGGGTAAGCGCCAGCGTCGTCGGCGCCGTCCGCGCGAAGGCGAGCCAGCTCCATCCGGCGATGGCTAGCGCGAGGGAGGAGGTGAGGCGCGTCCAGCGCGGCATGCGTCGGCCCGTGGAGCGATCGGGTCGGCCGAGCGCGAGGCCCCCGAAGAGCAGCAGCGCCCAGCCGACCAGCAGCGCGAGCAGCCAGTCGCGCTGAAAGGCATCACGCATGGCACCGAGCACGAGCCAGGCTCCCTTCTCACCACGCATCCCAATGCAGCACCTGTTCTAGTGGCTCGCGTGGGGCTGGGGAGAAGTCCGTACCTTTGGTATAGGCGACGGGGATGAGGGCTACCTGGGTGATCTTCTCGAAGGGGATGCCGAGAAGGTGCGCCGCCTCTTGCTCAAAAAAGAGGTGTAAGGTGGTCCATGAGGTGCCCAGGCCGCGCGCGCGCGCGGCCAGCATGAAGCTCCAGGCGGCGGGGATAATCGAGCCCCAGAGCGCGGCCTGCGCGATGCTGGGTTGCCCTTCGGTGCGCCCGGCGATGCAGGGGATGAGCAGGACTGGCGCCTCATGCATGTGCTCGGCCAGGTAATCCGACGACGTGATGACGCGCTCCATCGTCGCGGCCCGCGCGGGGTTGGTGGCGGCGAGGGCGCCCAGATCGGGGGGCGTGGCGCGGTAGAGCGCGTAGCCTTTGCGATAGAGGTCGCCGAGTGCCTGGCGCTTGGCGGCATCGGTCACGACGACGAAGTGCCAGCGCTGGGCATTGGAGCCGGTCGGCGCCTGCAGGGCGACACGGAGGCAGTCACGGATCACGTCTGGCTCGACCGGGCGCGAGAAGTCCAGTCGTTTCCGCACCGAGCGGGTCGTGGTGAGCAGTTCATCAGGGGCGAGATTCAGCATGGGCATCGTGTCTCCTCATAGGCCTGTATCGGCGCGTCTGGGTC
>JADMIN010000567.1 GCA_015478575.1 Ktedonobacterales bacterium
CTCCAGCGCGTGACCGACCCGCGGTTGCGGCTGGGACTCTCGCCACTGGCGCTGGTCTTCCCCATCTTCCTGCTCGTGGCCGTGGCGCTGCTCTTCTTGCGCGTCTTCCCGCTGCTGCTGCGGCTCGCGGCGTGGGCGGCGGTGCGACTGCGTGGGGCCACGGCGATGGTCGCGCTGGCGCAGATGGCGCGCTCACCCCGGCGCGCGCTGCGGATGACGTTGCTCTTCGCGCTCGCCACCGCGTTCGCCATCTTCGTCGTGATCTTCCTCGCCTCCGACCTCCAGCGCGCCTCGGATGTGGCGGCGTTCCAGGCCGGCGCGGACTTCAGCGGCCAGATTCCCGCGGTGGTCTCCACCCCACCCCGTACGAGCGTGCTGCCCACGCTCGGCGCGCTGGAAGCCCAGTACGCGAACATCCCAGGCGTGCGGGGCGCGAGTGCGGGCTATGTCACCGATCTCAGCGACCAAACGAACTTTGCCAATCCGCGTCTGGTGACGGTGGATATCAACACCTATGCCAGCGTCGCCACCTGGACACGTGATGATTCGGCGCAGCCACTGGCCGACCTGCTGGCGACGCTCGCCAATCGGCGCGCGACCGCGTCGGGGGAGGATACCATCCCCGTTATCTTGGATGCCGCGCTGGCGCGGCTCTACGATGCCAACGTGGGCAGTCGTCTCACCCTGCCAGTGCCTGGCTATACTGGGAATGCCAGGATGCGCTTCGTCGTCGTGGCGGTCGTCCGCAACATACCCCAGGTCTACGCCATCCCCGATGCGAGTCGGCAAGGCGGCATGCTGGCTGACTACGAGACCTTCGCGACGATCTATACGAAGGACACTGGCACGGCCGCGCCCGCGCCCAACCAGGCGTGGCTGCGCACGGCGGACGATGCCGCGGCGCTGGCGAGCGTACGCGCGGCGCTGGCATCAGGCGTGACGCGCCTCGACCAAGTGCAGGACCGTCGGCTCTTCATCACCGATCAGCAGAGCGATCCCTTGCAGATCAATCTGCTCGGTGTGCTGGGCATCGGCGCGGCTGCCGCACTCGCCCTGGCGCTGCTGGGGACGTGGCTGGCCTCCTGGCTCAACGCGCGTGCGCGTCTGACCAACTTCGCTGTGCTGCGAGCGCTGGGTACGACCCCCCGCCAGATCATCGGCGTCCTCCTCTGGGAACAGAGCATCGTCTATACCGCCGCGTTGGCGCTCGGCATCGGGCTGGGCTGGCTGCTCGCGCAGGCCGTCCTGCCGGTACTGATCTTCGCCAATCTCGTCTCGTTCGTCAACCAAGGGAACGGGAGCCTCGACGTTCCCCCTGCGCATGCCATCCTGCCCGCCGGACCGCTGGCGGCGCTGCTGGGCGCGCTGGTGGTCGCGTGCGCGCTGGCGCTGGCCATCATGGCGGTGGCCGTCTCGCGTGCCTCCCTGGGCCAGGTGCTGCGCCTGAACGAGGATTGAGGGCCACGGCGCCACCCGCCGCGGGAGGCATAGTGACCGAGAGGAACGCGGCCATCACCGCGGTCGTAGTGTGTAGGAGGTGTGGGGTATGGAGAGCGGATTCGTGGCCTGCGACAACCTAGTCAAAATCTATAAAGTCGAGGATATCGAGGTCGTCGCGCTGCAAGGGCTGGACCTGGAGGTCACGCGGGGGGAGATGATCGCCATCGTCGGCGCCTCTGGCTCCGGCAAGAGCACGCTGCTCAACGTGCTGGGCGCGCTGGATCTGCCCAGCGCGGGCCGCTGTGTCGTGGCGGGCAACGACCTGACCCGCCTCTCCGAGGCCCAGCGCACCGGCTACCGCTGCTTCACCGTGGGGCATGTCTGGCAACAGAGTGGGCGTAACCTCCTGCCGGAGCTGAGCGTGACGGAGAATGTGCTGCTGCCACAGGTGCTAGGGCGCATCGGCCCGGGTCGGCGCGGGCGCCGCGCCCGCGAACTCCTCCAGTTGGCCGGCATCAGCCAACTGGCCACCAAGCGCCCCGACCAGATCTCCGGCGGCGAGCAGCAACGCGCCGCCATCGCCGTGGCGCTGGCCAACGACCCGGCGCTGCTGCTGGCGGATGAGCCGACCGGCGAGCTTGATTCGCGCACCGCGGACGAGATCTTCAACCTGCTGCGCGACCTCAACCGGCAACTCGGCCTGACCATTATCATCGTGACCCATGACCCCGCCATCGCCGCGCTGGCCGACCGCACCCTGGCCATCCGCGACGGCCGCACCAGCACCGAGACGATCCGCCGCGAGGCGCCGCTCACCGCTGACCACGCGCGCGCCGGTGACGCCAGCGCCGTCATTGGGCTGCCTGGCGAGACGCACCGCGAGTCCGTCCTGATTGATCGTGTCGGGCGGCTGCAACTCCCTGGCGAGGCCATCGAGCGGATACCCTTC
>JADMIN010000568.1 GCA_015478575.1 Ktedonobacterales bacterium
ACCAAATGCCAGGCAATCACGTAAAAGCATCAGAGGCCGCTTGAAACAGACAAGCGTGGAGGCATGAAGAGCGCATGAAGGGTCTCATTTTGAGCGGGGGCAAGGGCACACGCCTGCGCCCGCTGACCTACACCCGCGCGAAGCAGTTGTTGCCGCTCGCCAACAAGCCCGTGCTCTTTTATGCCATCGAGTCGTTACTGGCGGCGGGCATCGAAGAGATCGGTATCGTGGTCGGCGATACGCACGCTGAGATCGAGGCGGCGGTGGGCGACGGCTCACGCTGGGGCGCGAACGTGCGCATCCAGTTTATCGCTCAGGAGGCGCCCCTTGGTCTCGCGCACGCGGTCAAGACGGCCCAGCCCTTCCTCGGTGAGGATCGTTTTGTCATGTTCCTGGGGGATAACCTGATCGGTGAGGCGCTAGCGCCGATGGTGCGCGACTTCGCCGCGCCGGATTGCGCCTACCGCTGCCATATCCTGTTGACCGAGGTCGAGAACCCCAGCCAGTTCGGCATCGCCGAACTGGAGCCAGCGCCTGTGCCCGCGCTGGTGGGCGAGGCGGGGAGCGGCACCCCAGCACCGCTACGCGTACGGCGGTTGGTGGAGAAGCCAGCGGTTCCACCGAGCAACCTCGCGCTCGTTGGCATCTACTTCTTCGATTCGCGCATCTTCACGGCGGCGGACGCGATTCAGCCCTCCGCCCGCGGCGAATTGGAGATTACCGATGCCATTCAGTGGCTGATTGACCACGGGCACGACGTGCGCGCCCAGCGTCTGCGCGGCTATTGGATTGATACGGGCAAGATGGAGGATATCCTCGATGCCAACCGGCAGGTGCTGCTCGGGCTAGAGCCAACAATTGACCCGACAGCCATCATCTCCGAAACCTCGGCGCTGCATGGTGCGGTGACGATCCAGGCGGGCGCGCGCATTGAGAACAGCGTGATCCGTGGGCCAGCGATCATCGGCGAGCGCTGCGTCATCCAGAATGCCTACATCGGCCCCTTCACCTCGATCTACCACGACACGCGCATCACCGCAAGCGAGGTGGAGTATAGCATCGTGCTGGAGCACAGCCAGATTGTGGATGTGCGCGGGCGCATCGAGGAAAGCTTGATTGGCCGCCACTCAGAGGTCTATACCTCCACACGCAAGCCGCGCGGCCATAAGCTGATGCTCGGCGATCACAGCCGCGTGGGCGTCCTGCCATCCTAGACGCGAACCAGCGGGAACAGCGCTGACACGGCGGCGCGGAAATACGGCGATTTCCCTAGCCTGTGAGAGGCATTCCACAAGAGAGAGCGGTGACATGGAGCAGCACACGATCTTCGTTACCGGCGGCGCCGGCTTCATCGGCAGCGGCTTCGTCCGCCATGTGCTGGGGGCGATGCCGGAGGCCCGTGTCGTCGTCTTCGACAAGCTGACCTATGCTGGCAACCTGGAGAATCTGGCGGCGGTGCGCGCTGACACGCGCTTTGCCTTCATCCAGGGCGATATCTGCGATGCCGTGGCGGTGCGTGAGGCGATGCGCGGCTGCGATTGGGTGGTGAACTTCGCCGCTGAGACGCATGTGGACCGCTCCATTGTGGACCCCGGCGCCTTCGTGCGGACCGATGTGGAGGGGACATACGTCCTGCTGGAGGCGGCGCGCGAGCAGGGCACACAGCGCTTCATCCAGATCAGCACGGACGAGGTCTATGGCAATGCCGAGGCCCCCGATGGCGCCAGCCGCCCCTCGCTGGAGACCGACGCGCTCAAGCCACTCTCCCCCTACGCCGCCAGCAAGGCCGGCGCCGACCGGCTCGCCTTCTCTTACTGGGCCACCTATGGCCTGCCCGTCGTCGTCACCCGTTGCTCCAACAACTACGGGCCGTATCAATATCCTGAGAAGCAACTGCCGCTCTTCATCACCAACGCGCTCGCTGGGCGCGCGCTGCCGGTCTATGGCGACGGACGCAACACCCGCGACTGGATCTATGTGGATGACCACTGCGCCGCGCTGGTGGCCATTCTGCGGGCGCCAGCGGAACAGGTGGCGGGGGAGGTCTTCAACATCGGCACCGACGAGGAACGCGGCATCCTCGACAACGCGCGCGCCGTACTTGAGGTGCTGGGCCTGCCGGAGCGTCTGATTACCCTCGTGCCCGACCGCTTGGGGCATGTGCGCCGCCATGCGGTCGATTCCGCCAAGCTGCGCGCGCGTCTCGGCTGGGCACCGCGCACGCGCTTCACCGATGGCCTGGCGCAAACTATCGCCTGGTATCGTCTGAACACCCCCTGGCTGGACCAAGTACTGGCGCGGCGCGATAGCTTCCTTGACCGTGCGCTCACCCTGGCGGCGCACCAGCCAGAGGCGCACCAACTATAGGCTGAAGGCGCGGTATCGGGC
>JADMIN010000569.1 GCA_015478575.1 Ktedonobacterales bacterium
GTGAAGTGTATTGGGGACCTAACCCCCCAGCCCCCTTCCCTGCGAGGGAAGGGGGAGTTCGAGGGGGTTAGGAGGGGGAGCATACCTGCACCAACGTCTTCTTCTAGCAGATGATGGTGGTTGCCCCTGCGATCTTCCTAGCGGAAGGAAGCTGTCTCTCTTGCCCCTCAACAATGCACAAGCCCTACCAGAGTCGCGGCCCAGAGTCGCGGCCCAGAGTCGCGGCCCAGAGTCGCGGCGTGGGCCGAGAATGTAGTATGCTCTTGCTAGTGAGAGAACCGATGCGGGCCGCGGTCGGCCAGAAGGCGCAGACGGCCCCAGAAGGCGCGGGGACAAGCAGGTAGGAGCATCGCGATATGGCGGATACACCACGAATGGTGCAGTGTGTGAAGCTGGGGCGCGAGCTGCCTGGGCTGGCGAAACCGCCGATGCCGGGCGAGCTAGGGCAGCGCATCTATGAGCACATCTCGCAAGAGGCATGGGAGATGTGGCAGGAGCACTCGCGGCTGCTCATCAATCACTATGGGCTAAACCTGGCTGACCCAGACGCGCGGCAGGTCATGCGCCAGCAGATGGAAGAGTTCTTTTTTAGCAAAGATGCCGCGATGCCCGAAGGCTGGGTGCCCGAAGGCGAGGGCGCGAAGGGCAAGGGCGCGCCCGCGCCCGCGCGCAAGAAATGAGGGCGCCCGGCACCATCTTGCTGGTGGCCTGCTACGAGCTGGGGCACCAGCCGCTCAGCCTGGCCTCGCCGCTGGCGACCCTGCGGCGAGCGGGCTTTACCCCCGCGGCGGTGGATATCTCGGTCAGCGCGTTGCCCGACGCCGCGATCACCGCCGCGCGGTTGGTCGCCATCTCAGTCCCCATGCACACCGCGTTGCGCCTGGGCACGCGCGTCGCCGAGCGCGTGCGCGCCCACAACCCCAATGCCCACATCTGCTTCTATGGCCTCTACGCCACGCTGAACGCTGACTATCTGCTCCGCACCCACGCCGATTCGCTCATCGCTGGTGAGTATGAGGAGGCGCTGCTCGCGCTGGCACGCGCGCTGGAGGCCGACACACCGGTGACTGGCCTGCCTGGGGTCGCCACGCGCGAGGCCCCCGCTCTGCCCGTGCTGGCGCGGCTGCCGTTCGCTCCACCCGCGCGTGACACGCTGCCCGCCCCGCGTCACTACGCGCATCTGGTACGCGGCGAGGAGGTCGTGCCCGCGGGCTACGTCGAGGCCAGCCGTGGCTGTCTGCATACCTGTCGTCACTGCCCCATTACGCCGGTCTATGGCGGGCGCTTCTTCGTCGTGCCACGCGCCATTGTGCTAGAGGATATCCGCGCCCAAGTGCGTGCGGGCGTAGGGCACATTACCTTTGGCGACCCCGACTTCCTCAATGGGCCACGCCACTCGCTCGCCATCGTCCGCGCGCTGCATCAGGAGTTCCCACACGTCACCTTCGACGCGACGATCAAGATCGAGCACGTGCTGGAGCAGCGCGCGCTCTTTCCAGAGTTGGCCGCGCTCGGCTGCGCCTTCATCGTCTCGGCGGTCGAATCCCTGAGCGCCGATGTACTGCGCCATCTCCAGAAGGGGCACACACGCGCGGATGTGGTGGAGGCGCTGGCAATCCTCGCGGGCGCTGGCATTCCGCCGCGCCCAACGCTGGTGGCCTTCACCCCCTGGACCACCCGGCGCGACTACCTGGATATCCTCGATTTCGTTGAGGAGCATGATCTGGTCGAGCATGTGGATGCCGTGCAATACGCCATCCGGCTGCTGGTGCCGCCCGGCTCCGCGCTGCTGGGGGAGGCTGACGCCGCCGCATGGCTTGGCCCGCTGGATGAGGCGGCGTTCAGTTACCGCTGGGCACATGCCGACCCAGCGCTGGATGAGCTCCAGCGCGCGGTCGCGGCACTGGTGGAGCGGGCGGCGCGCGAGCGCCATCCAGCCGTGGAGACCTTTGATGCCGTTCGCCAGTTGGCGGAGCGCCTCCTCGGCCTCTCCGGGCGGGCGCCCGCCACGGTCGGGCGGGCCAGTGGGCGGGGGCGTGCGCGCCGTCCCGTTCCTCACCTGACGGAAGCCTGGTTCTGTTGAGCGGAGCCGACCACGGACCAGTTGGGTCCTCTCACCCCTCAGCTCTAATGCCCTCTCGTTCCACGCTCTCGCATTCCCCCCACCACTTCCCTGGCGCGGGTTCCTTGGCGCGGATTCCTTGGCGCGGGCGAGGTTGGCAAGGGCCAGCGACCCGCGCCGAGGCTGAGGGCATGGTGGGCATCCGCCTCTGACTGTGCTACCATCCAGCATGTGGAGGAATCATCAGCGACCGAAGGAGAACCAGATGCCCACAAAATACGATGCGCGCCAGAAAGATCAGTTGCTCGCCACGGAGCGGCAG
>JADMIN010000005.1 GCA_015478575.1 Ktedonobacterales bacterium
GGTCGGTATCGAAGGTCTCCAGGTCGCGATCAATCGGCCATCCACCGTCCTGACGCTGGCTCTCGACAACGAACTTCACGGCGCTCTGCAGCCAGGAGAGATGGCGATGTCCGGACGCGATGAGGCCCATCAGGATCACCGAGGTGAGGAATGCGGATTCCTCGAAGGAGCCGTTCGCCCCCTGCGCTCGCCCCAGCCAGGTGATGGCTTGGCGGCGGGCACGCGCGTAGGTCGGGAGATAGTTGAGCGGATGCCGGACCTTGGCGGTATGGAGCAGCGAAATGCTCAAGTACGCCGGGAAGGTGGTGGAGATCGTGCGGCGCACGCGCGTGGGCAACAAGACGACTTCCGGGCGCAATCGCTTGATGCGCCGCCACTCCATCAGCCCGGCAAGCGCCGCGACGGTGCGACATGGGCCGCTGAGCGTGCATTGATGAGGATCACCGACGGTAGCCCATCCGCCGAATTGATCGAGCCGCTGGTGCCCGCGCGTCAGTGTGTGATCCTCGGCGGCGTCGCGCTGCTCCGTGGCGGTGAACGCCAGCGCGCTCAGCGCCAGACTGGTCGCGTTGATATTGGAGGCGTCCACCACAGCGTCGCCCCAGCCGCCATCCTGTGCCTGCGTGCGGATCAGCCAGCGCCGCCCTCGACGAATCCGTTCCGCGTACTGCGTCTCATCCACCAGTTTGAGGGCAACGATGCTCATGGCCGTCGCCAGCGCGGAAGATGAGAGCGTGCCTACCCAGTGATCCGCGGTGCGCTGCTGTTGTGTCAGATAGGCGATCACCCGCGCCAGGCCCCGCTCCAGCGCCTCGGCGGCCCAGGCGCGCTGGGTGGGGGCGCTGGCCCCAGTGGGGGGCACGAGAATCGTCTCAGAATCGAACGTGTGGCTCTGCATTGGCAACCTGCTCACTCTAATGATCTCGCGAGAGGAACATCTCAGAGAGTGCGCGCAAACGCTCACGCGCCTCCGAGTACGGAAGAAGATCAAGCTGCTGCTTGGCGCGCGCCGTATAGCGGTAGGCCACCGCACGCGCGCGATCCAACGCCCTGGTCACGTTGAGGACGTGCAACAACTCGCCATGCACCTCAGGATGGTCGCGATCATCCGCCGCGAACAGGTCGCGGATGCGCTGCGTGACGGCTCGGTCGCGCGATTGGAGCGCATAGATGATGGGGAGCGTGACGCGCTTATTGCGTACGTCGCTGCTCACTGGCTTGCCGAGGGCGGTCGTGCTCCCGATGAAGGAGAGCAGGTCATCCACGATCTGGAAGGCCATTCCCAGGTTGTGGCCGTAGTTGCCGAGCGCGAGGATCGCCTCTTCCGCCGCTCCACCCAGGCGCGCGCCAATCCGCCCCGCCGCTGAACAGAAGGTCGCGGTCTTGAGCCGGATGACCTCGAGATACATCTCCTCGGTGGTGTCCAACTTACCAGCGATGGTTGCCTCCAACGCCTGCCCTTGACACATTTCAATGCAGGTGCGGCTGAGCGTGCGGATGGCCTGGAGCACGCGCTCAGCGGCCACGCCCTGCTCGTGGCACTCGGTATAGCTGAGAAACGTCTCGAAGATCAGGAGGTCACCCGTCAGAATGGCGGCGGGTAGGTTAAACTTGACGTGCAGGGTAGGTCGGCCGTGGCGTGCGTCGTCGCCGTCTATGATATCGTCATGGATAAGGCTGGCTACGTGGCCATACTCGGTACCACAGGCCGCGGGGAACACGCGACTGATATCGCCCCCGGCGGCCCGACAAGCATCTAACAAGAGCAAGGGACGAAGCAGCTTCCCAGGAGCTGAGAGCATATGCTCAGTCGTCTTCGCGAGATACCCTCCTCGTTCCCCCAAGACCTCGCGCATATGGCGCACGAGGTAGTCCGCAATCCTTGCCCGTTCTTCCATGAGCGCCGCGAAGTCGCCGGCATCCTCTCGAGCTGTGACCATTACACTCTCCATGCGGTGCGAAACGGGCACTTCCACATCGCCAGAAGTGCCAGCACACTGTCCTTAAGGACACTTGGGGCAGGCAGCAAAATATGTACCATGATGTGGGAAGGGCCATCACAAGGCGCTTCGGCATGGATCGGGCGGTGAGCTTACTCGGATAGTTCCTGGCTATAAGAAAGATGCGCCGCTCCGGCCACGCGCCGCATCCACTGCCGCATGGCCCTATGCGGTGGCCTCAAGGTGGATCCATCGCCTCACGCTCAACCTACCCGCGGCTCGCTCCGTCTCGCGCTGTGCTCTTTCACTGCCATTCGCTAGTATCTACATACGATACCCCATCGCCGACACACGACCGACTTCCCTCTCAGACGGAAAGCGAGCCACAGCGTGGACAAGCCACAGCGTGCCAGTGCGCGCGATACCGCTGAGGCGCGTCAGCATGGCGCCACCTCGGACGCTCAGTCCGCCTTCCGCGCGTTACCTGCGGTAGATGAGCTATGCCGCTCGCTCATGCCAGCCGGCACAGAGCCACATGCGGCACTGGTGCGCGCCGCCCGCGCCGCACTGGCCGAGGCCCGCGCCGCCATCCGCTCTGGGCGACCCGCGCCATCGCCAGCGGACCTAGCTCATACCCTGCGTCAGCGGCTACGCCAAGGTCAGCGGCCCGCCCCGCGCCCGGTCATCAACGCCACGGGAGTGATCCTCAACACCAACCTAGGTCGCGCCCCACTCAGCCAGGCGGCCATCGAGGCGATGGCCATCGTTGCCCGGCAATATTCCGCTCTCGAATACGACCTCGAGAGCGGCGCACGTGGCTCAAGACACGCACACACACAGGCACTGCTGTGCGAGTTGACCGGTGCGGAAGAGGCCCTGGCCGTCAATAACAATGCTGCCGCGGTGCTCGTCATCCTCAGCGCCCTGGCAGCGGGCCGCGACGTCATCATCGCGCGCGGCGAGCTAGTGGAGATTGGTGGCGGTTTCCGTATTCCCGATGTGATGCGCCAGAGCGGCGCCCGCCTCATCGAGGTCGGGACAACCAACCGCACGCGCGTGGGCGACTTCGCCGACGCCATCACTGCTGAGACCGCTCTGCTCCTCAGTGTCCATCCGAGCAACTTCCGCATGGTCGGCTTTACGGAAGCGCCGCCCCTGGCTGAGCTGGCCACCTTGGCCCACCGTCACAACCTCCCGCTCGTTCATGACCTCGGCAGCGGCTGTCTGGAAGCCACCGAACACTGGGGGCTGGCCCACGAGCCGACACCGCGTGAGAGCCTCGCCGTTGGCGCCGATATCGTCTGCTTTTCAGGCGATAAGCTCCTGGGCGGTCCGCAGGCGGGGCTGATCGTCGGGCGCGCGGCGGCGCTGGCCCAGATCGCGCGCCATCCCCTGATGCGCGCGGTGCGCATTGACAAGCTTACACTCGCCGCACTCGAAGCGACGTTGCGCCACTACCGCGACGGCACTGCCACGCAGACCATTCCTATCTGGCGCGCCATCGCCACTCCCCTGGACGCGCTGCGCATACGTGCGGAGCGCTGGGCCACAGCCGCGCGCGCATGGGGCGCCGACGCCGATGTGCGTGATGGCGAAACAACGATCGGTGGTGGCTCGCTGCCGGGTGAGACACTGCCAACCATCCTCTGCGCGCTGGCCCTCGGTGCCCCCATGATTGCCGCTACCGCGAATGGGCCGATGCCGACCAGCGATCCGCACACCGCGCCTGATATCGCGGCGCTGGCCAGCCGCTTACGCCAGGGCGACCCGCCAGTGGTGGCGCGCGTCTCACGCGACCGGCTGCTCCTCGATCCGCGCACCGTTCTTCCTGAACAGGATGAGGCGCTGCTCCAAGCGCTACGAGCGGCGGTCATGGCCCCGCCAAATTCTTAATCGCATCTCAGCAATCCCTCACAGGCGATTCAGCTAGAACACGCACACTCTCATGTGAAGTCTTGATCATGCCCAGCATCACGCCCACAGTGGCTTACAGCGTTGCCTCGTCTGGTCAGGAGGGATGCGCATGCGGCTTCCCATGAGCGCAACCGAAGGGAGCGCCATCCATCCGTCGCACGGGGGCACGGTGGCCGTTAGCCTCTTCGGCGCGTTGGGCGGTGCGAGCATCCTTGAAACGGTGGCCTCAGCATTCGCCACGCATCCCCTCGCCTCATCCATACGTGCGCAGCCGGTCGCTGGACCATTGGCTGTAGTCGGCGCGCTGATCGGCTGCGCCGTGACGCTGATCATATGGCGGCGTTTGGCCGAGTATGACGCGGCCCGCGCAAGCGTCCCACCCGATGCGCTGGAGCGCGGTCTAGGCGGCGAGGTCGCGCCGCTCTCTCCTATGGCATGGCAGCCGGTGCCGCGTGCTCCGCTTCACTGGGAGCCTCCGGCTCCGCTGGTACCACGACCGGCACGGGATCAGTACCCGGCGCCACCGCGGGCAGTTCAATGCGTCCGCGCGCGACACCCCAGCGCGCGGCCAGCATCCCACCGAGCACGAGCGCCCCGGCGCCTAACTGCACAGGGCTAAGGGCCTCGCCAAACGCGAGAAAGGCGACGATGCCGCCCATGACTGGCACGGCATAGCTAAACAGCGTGACATATCCGACCCCGCGCTCGCGGATCGCCCAGTTCCAGATGCTATAGGTGAGGTAGATGGGGAAGAGCACCGTATAGGGCAGGAGCACCCAGGTATGCCACGTGACGCGGCTCCAATCCTGGTAGAGCACGGCTGGCACGCCAAATGGCGCGAGCGCCACCGTGCCGATCACCAGCGTATAGCACATCAATTCAACCGATGAGTATGTCGCGCCCAGCCGCTTATTCACCACGCCATAGAGGGCGAAGAGCGATGCGGCGCCAAGGGTGAGCGCATCGCCGATAATCAGATCCAGGCGGGTAAGGGCATGATCCGCTGGCAACTCCGATTGCGCGCTCCTGCCCGCCACCAGGAAGAACACCACTCCGGCTAGGCTGACCAACAGACCAATCCACTGCATGCGGTGGATGCGCTCGATGCGCGCGATGGCCAGTATCATCGCCGACCACAGCGGCACAGTCGAAGCGAGCAACGCGGACGCGAAGACCGTGGTATGCGCCAGCCCCACCATATAGAAGAGCTGATAGACACCGTAGCCGGAGAGGCCAGACACGATCAGCCACGGGACATCTTTGCGCGCGATGCGCCAAGCGCGCCCGCCCCGACGCCCTCGCCACGTGAGCACGCCGACCGAGACCACCGACAGCAACACAAAGCGGACAAACACAAACGAGAGCGGCTGAAGCTCTTCGAGCACAACCTTAAAGACGGTGGGCGAGAAGCCCCACACGACCACGACAAAGATCAGGCCAAGATCAATCGCATGACTTGAACGGCGCACCCAGCGACTCCCCTCACACCCGCGCTCCCATCGCGCTCCCGGCAAACCTTGCCCTTCACGTGAACTATAACGTGTAGGGGAGCTATGGCGCCGGGTGACACCACAGAGCACAGCATGGGGTACGCTCAGGGGTGCGCTCAGGCATGCGCTTTAGCCACCTAGCTGAAACATAGGGAGGCGGGCACGCCCGTCACTTATACGCCTGGCTCGGATGCGAGCACGTTGCTCAGACGCAGCACGATGCGACAGAAGCGCAGGACAGCGGCCGCGGATGCCAATTGCCATTCTTGGGCGCTCTCCTCCAGGCTCCCGGCGCTAGCAACTCCCTGAGCCGATGTGGAGGCCACATGTGGGCGTGGGCGCATCAGCGCATGGAGCACAAAGACGACATCATCGCGGAATGAGCGCTCGATCTGACCCGCCCGCGCGAGCGCCACGATGCGCGAGAGCGTCGCCTCGATCTCGCTACGAACCGCGCTCACCTCTTCATTCTCACGGGGCGTTTCCTCACGAGCATAGAGCGGCGAAGCCCAGAGTGGGTCGGCCTCTGGCCCTTCGATAGACGCCAGCGCCGAGTCATCCGTTGAGTCATCCGCTGAGACCTCGCCCACGCTAGCACCCGCCACGCTGGGAGGGACGACGGCATCGGTCTCGTTCTCAAGCGAGACATCCAGCCGCGCCAGCAAGGCATCAAGCTCTCCCTGCCAATCGGGCATGTGGGCCTCTCCTCTCACTCCCGGCCGCCAAACGTGCCGCTATTCTAGCATAGTGGTCCGCGCGTGTCGAGCCACCCACATCATCTGTCACATCATCTCCGGTATCCTGGCCGTCCTTGCTTGGCGCGACTCGCCGCTAGGTCCCCGGTGGCCCGCGCGGCGGCGCCGACAGGTCGCGAGACGCTGCCATGATACCGGGAGCGCCACCGCCCTCCAAGAGGGGCTTTCTTCTCTACTGACCGTTGGCCCATTGCCTTGACACAGACGCAACCCGGCTGCGACACTGACACAGCGGCGGCCACACGCCGCGTATTCACGGGCACACCCACGCATCCAGCGTCATGAGGCAGGAAGCAACACATGCGCACAACCTACGGTATTGCCATCCGCAAAGGAGGGCAGGGCAAATCTACCACTGTCTCCACGCTCGCGCGGCTGCTCGCGCTGTATGGCGCCCGCGTGCTCGTAGTGGATCTCGCCCAGCCCGGAACCACTACCGCCTCCCTACGTGATGCATGGCCGCGGACCGAGCACGGTGACCTCTCCAGCGTGCTCGTCAGCTTCCGCCACTTGCCACCGGGAGCGACACCGGCGGCGCGAGAGGTGCGCACCGCCCTCAGCGCCGCTGGTCTGCCAGTCGCGCTCCCTTCGCAACCGAGCTGGTCGGGCGGGCGGATCAGCGTGGTGCCGTGGGACGAGCTCCAAGGGGATGCCGCCGCGTTCCTGCAATCCGAGCGCGTCCTCGCGGGCATCTTGGCAGGTATCCCTGACGCGCCAGATATCGTGCTCATTGACTACCCGGCGGAGGGCGGGCCGCTCCTGACGAACGCGCTCACCGTCACCGATCGTGTCATCATGCCCCTGGCCGCTGAAACCCCCGCACTGGAGGGGGCGGACGCAATGCTGCGCCTGATGACGCGGGTGCGTGAGGCGGGGCACCCCATCACGCTGGGCGGCATTTTGCTGACGCGCTGCGACCCCAAAAACAAGCGTGTCTTCGACATCGTGCAGACGATCCTCCAAGCCGACGATGTCCAGGGCGAGCCACTCAGCCGCAAGCTCTATCCTTTCGCCATCCGCGCCAACGAGTTTTATGAGCAGGCGTTTCGCTTCGGCGAGCCGATCTGGGAGCGCACCTCCAACCCCTCCCACTGGGGGGGCTATGTGCTGCTCGCCGAGTGGGTATTGCGTGATGCCGGTCTGGCCCACCTAGCCGCCGCGCGGCGTGGGCCCGCGCTCCTTCCTCCTGATACTCACATCCTCGCCATCTCAGCGCTCGTGCTTGACGATCCCGAGATGCGCCTCGCGGATTTCGAAGCGGCGCGTGCCGCCACACGTCCCTCACTTCAGTAGCCACAGGCGAACAGCCCAAGAAGGCTACGCCGCTTGCGTGCGGCTTCTCGGACGCCTAGAATAGGCCACGCGACGAGCGAATGGTCCCCGCGTCTTGATGGCCTAGCGGCGTGCCCGTACGTATGGAAGGAAGCCACTGTGAGCGCGACATCACCGCGACGTTTCTCGCCCTCAGCGGTGGTGGCCGCCGCGCTGCTGGTGGCATTCTCCGCCACCGGGCTGATGGCGGGCGGCGTCACGTACGCCTTTTTCGGGGGGCGAGCGGTCATCCAGCGTACAAGCAGCCCCACGACGGCTCAGACGTCAGTGCCAGCCCACACGCCCACCCCCGCATCGAATCTCACGCCCCACCCGACCGCGGCCATCACGACGCTCTTCACGCTTTCGCTCAGCGCTGGCTCCAGCCTGGTGCGGCCCGGCCAGAAGCTCCAGATCACGGTGATGGCGACCTCAGAGACGACGGGCCAATCCATCGCGGGCCTGGCATGTCAACTCGAAGCGCCGGAGGACGGAGCAGCCCCATTGTTGCGCTCATGGCCGGAAATTGCCGTCACCAACGCGGCGGGCCAGGCGACATGGGAGATCACCGTGCCAGATACGGCGCCGGGCACCTATGGGATTGGCGTGACCGCCTCTGGGGCACGTCAGTATCGCTATCACGCCCAGGCGAACGTGACCGTCGCGAGCGCGGGGTAGCGCTCTTCACCGCGCCCCGCGCGAGCCACCGCGCATCATGAAGCGAGCCGACGCACAACCCCATCGAGAATCGCACCCAGTCGCTCGCCCGCCGCCGTCGCCACCGCCACGACATCCGCGTGCGCCAGCTCCACCACCGGCGTCGCCTCACTCGCCTCCCGCAGGGGCGCCGCATTGGTGATGCAGCTTATGGCAAGCACACGCATCCCCAGGTGTAGCGCCGCGACCACCTCTGGCACAGTGGACATGCCAACCGCATCAGCGCCGACCGCACGTAGGAAGCGGAGTTCCGCTGGCGTCTCGTAGCTCGGCCCGCTGACCATCGCATAGACTCCTTCGGCCAGCGGAATAGCCAACTCTCGCGCCACCTCAAGCGCCATGTGACGTAGCGTGATATCGTAGGCGCCGGCCATAGGGGGAAAGCGCGAGCCAAAGAGCTCATCATTGGGGCCAGCGAGCGGATTCATTCCGGCGAGCAGGGGCAAGCCAATTGAATCGCGCAGCAGCATGAGCGAGCCTGGACTCAGCGCCGGATCGAGGCCCCCTGCCGCGTTCGTCACCATCAGCACGTCCACACCGAGCAATCGTAACATCCGTACGGGAAAGGTCACTTGCCCTGGTGGATAGCCTTCGTAGAGGTGAAAACGGCCCTGGAGCGCGGCCACTGAGACACCATGCAGACGGCCAAGCACCAGTTGCCCGGCATGCCCCAGCACGGTAGCACGCGGAAAGTGGGGAATCGCGGCAAACGGAAGCGTGATGGCCTCCGTGATGGCCTCGGCGACACCGCCGAGACCAGTGCCAAGGATGAGCGCGATACGCGGCGCCTCCGCGCTCTGCCCGGCCACGAAGTCGGCCGCCTCCCGTGCCTGGGCGTAGAGGTCGGGTGACGGAGACGCTTCACCCATCGTACGCCTCCCAACAGGTATCTGCTCGCCCGCCCTCTGTCCAGCATACGCGGTGGCGAGATCGCCGCGCCGAGATCGTCGCTCACGGTGGACGAGAGAGAAAAGCGCCGGAAGAGAAAGAGTGGGGGAACGCTATTCCCCCGCGATCGCCAGTTGCGCCTCGCGCAGCACCTCTAGGCTCTCCAGCACGGCAACCAGTGGCGCGGGCTGCGAGCGACGCAGTTGTGTGTAGATCTGCGTCGTGGAAATATTGGCATGGCCAAGCAGTTCTTGCACCATGCGCAGGTCCATGCCTCGCCCCAGCATATCGAGCGCGAATGAGTGGCGCAGCGTATGTGGGGTGATATTGCCGATGCCAGCCGCCCGCGCGTAGGTCTTCATAATCAGCCAGAAGCCTTGGCGCGTTAGACGCTGCCCGTGGTGGTTGACAAAGAGCGCAGGCTCATGGTAGCCGCGCACGAGGAGACGCCGCCCATCCTCAACGTAGGCCTCCAGCGCCCGTTGAGCCTCAAGCGAGAGGGGCAGCAGCCGCTCGCGATGGGTACGCCCTTTACAGCGGATGTGGCCTCGGGCGAGATCGAGGTACGCGACATCACAGGAGACAAGCTCCGTCACGCGCATACCGGTGGAGTGCAGGCAGTGTAACATGGCGAAATCGCGCTGCCCGGCTGGCGTCTGAACGCGCACCTCAGCGAAGAGCTTCTGGACTTCCGCGGGCAAGAGCACCGATGGCAGATATTTCTCGACCTTTGGCGCTTCGAGCGCCTGGGTCGGGTCGCCCATCAGGAGCCGCATCGCGCACATATAGTGGAAGAACGACTTGATGGCGGCAACCTTGCGCGCGATGGAGGTCGCGGCATATTGCCGCTCCTTGAGATCGTCCACAAAGCCCACCGTCAACTCTGGCGTCACCTGATCCCACGCCTGGATGCCCCGCGTTTGCGCGTAATCCGCCAACTGTCTGAGGTCCGTCTGATAGGCGACAAGCGTATTCTCACTGGAGTGTCGTTGGGCCTCAAGGGCCTTGATGAATTGCTGGATAGCCAGATCCATAGCGGTCTTCATGCCTCGCTTCTATAACCTGGTTCCCACTGGCTTCGGATGTACCGCGCACGCATCGCCGCAAGACAGCCACGATCCACCCGGCGATAGGCCAACGGCGCAACAGACACTATTATACCTGCGGCTGGGAGTGTACACAAAGCGGCCATGACCTCTGCCAGGCGGCCAACCACCCCGGCCAGGCAGCTAGGCACCGCGATGCGCCATCGCCAGCGGGAGCGACGCTTGGCCCGTGGAGAGCGACCACGACGCGATAGCCTGCTCGGCAGCTACCCTGCCCGCTTGGATGAGCGCTGGCGCGCGGTCGAAGTTGAGCAGTGAGGCGCCCTCGATGCGGGGATGGATCGCCAGCACCTCAACGCCCGCCCCCCGTAGCGCGAAGACCGTCCGGCTGAAGTTGCTGCGGTTGCCGACCTCCCAGGAGCGCTCGAAGATGTGCCGATACGACTCCTGCTTGTCGCGCCGCGGCAGTGCGCTGCCACATCCCACTAGACAGATGCGCGTCGCGCCCGATGCGAGCGCCGCCAGACAGCCCGCCCACTCCACGATGCCACCATCCACCAACACCGCATCTTGCGCGACCACCGGTGGAAAGATCCCTGGCATCGCTGAAGAGGCAAGGACCGCGGGCAGCAGCGGCCCCTCAGAGAAGAGACGCGGTTCCCCAGAGACCAGATCGGTCGCGACTATGCGCAATGGAACGCGCAGATCCTCGAACGTTCTCTCGCCGAGATAGCGCTCGGCAACGCGCCGCAGACCCTCGCCGCTGTAGAGTGACGAGCGGAAGGCGACGGCATTGAAGGCAAAGGCCCAGCGGTGTGCCCCGATGATCTGCTGTGAGGTCGTCTCGATCCAGAGGCGCTCGAGCTCGAGGGCATGCGCGGGGGTGGGATCCTGGGCAATGTAGGCGCCGTTCCAGGAGCCAGCCGAGATGCCCACGATAAAATCAGGCAGAAAGCCGCGCTCGAGCAGCACCGAGATCGCGCCGGCCTGTGCCGCCCCACGCGCGCCGCCGCCCAGCAGCACATATGCCGTGCGCGTCGCGTGTGCTTTCTCAGCGCCGCCCCGGGCCTTGCGCCCCTGGCGCGCCCGTGTGCGCCACGCCGAAACACGACCACGCCACGTCTGGAGGTCCATGAGCATCTCTTACCTCCCCCAATCCTCATCCGCGGGCATTGGTGATGCCGCTGGTCTAGCGCTTCGAGCCGGTGCCCGCGCTGGCGGGCGCCTGAGTGCTTGCATGTACCAGTATAGGGGCCACTGGCTCCTTTCTGTCAACTCTCCCGCCAAAGGTGTGGGGGTCTGGGCGTGTAGTCCCCTCATTGTTCCCGCGCCAGGGCGAGCGCGCGCGCCCATTCTTCGGGGGTGTTCACGTTGAACGCGGAGAGACCGGTGGGATCCAATGGCACCGCCGCCGCCAGCGAGAACTCTCGCACCACCAGGCAGCCCACCACCCCGCGCAGCGAGCGATCCACCGACGCGAGCCGCGCCTCCACCACACCGAGACACGCACGATCATAAACGCCATGCAACGGCTCGAGGCCCCGCGCCGTCCGCAACAGTACCGCTTGCGCGTCAGGCGCCGCCACCGCCTCGGTCACCATCGCGCGGATAAGCGGCGGCGCGACGAAAGGCATATCACAGGCGACCAGAAACACGCGCGGGGCCTCGACTGTTCGCAGCACCGTGGCTAGGCCTCCCAGCGGACCCAATCCTGGCTCGCGATCCTCCAGCACCACCACATCTGGCAGGAGGGACCGCAGCGAGGCCGGACCGACCACGACGACCCGCGCTAGCGCCGCGCTCACCCGCCGCGCCACCCGCCACGCGAGCGGCTCGCCGCCGATGCGCAGCGCCGCTTTCTCCTGGCCCATACGTCGGCCGCGACCACCCGCCAGCACGACGCCGACCGCCTCCTTGAGGGGCGCCGCGTTCGCGCTCATACAGCTCTCCATCTTCGCCAGCGCTCTGCGATTTGCCAGGCGCTATTTGCCTCGCTAGATCGTGATGAGATCCTTGATATGATCATAGGTCGTTCGGCTCATGGGGACCAGCAAGAGCTGGCTGACCGCGGTGAAGGGTCCATGTGCCACGCGATAGGCCACGACGCGCCGGGCAATGGTGAGCGAGAGGCCCAGGGCGTTATGCATCTCTTCGGCGCTGGCACGGTTGATATTGAGCTTGCCACCCAGCGTCACCGGCACCTGCTCGCCGACGCGAGGCACGTACAGTTCCTGGCCATCGGCCACGGGTGCGGCAAAGTCCACTCGCGTGAGGTCCGCGTCACTCAGCAGCCCGCCCGCCGCGGCGACCAAGTCGCGGACGCGCCCGCCCTCGGCCAGCGCGTAGACGCCGGGCGCGCGCACCGCTCCCAACACATACGCCTGGATGGTGCGCGTGCCTGGGTCGCCGGTTCCTGGCCCCGTGATGAGCACCGATGGATGCGCGCGCGGGCCGAGCGGCGGCCATGCCCCCGCCCGTGCCAGCAGCTCCGCGCCGACGACACCAAGCAGCACCACGATAACCAGCGACATCATTGGCACGTAGTACCGCGCTCGCAGCAGCCGCCCCAGCGGGCCACGGCTCAGCGCGCGCTCAAACCGCCCCATACTCCACATTCCTCCTCATCGCATGAGCGATCCGTATGATCGCTGTTTCGCGGTTGGGTAGCTGTTGTGTGAAGTATAGCGGGCAACAAACGAGCGCGCAAGATGGCAACGCCGTAGAGCCGTAGAGCCGTAGAGCCGTAGAGCCGTAGAGATGAGCATCTACGGCTGCCACGGAACAAGAGCCTTTCCGCCGGTGTCTAGCCGATCTTCTCAGAGATCGCCTTGGCCTGGGTGAAGAGCAGTAGGTAATCGTGCCCGCCAGCCTTCGAGTCCGTGCCGGACATATTGAAGCCGCCGAAAGGGTGCCCGCCCACTAACGCTCCGGTGCATTTGCGATTGATGTAGAGGTTGCCCACGTGGAATTCGCGCACCGCCCGCTCGACACGTGCCCGATCGGTGGAGAAGAGCGCCCCGGTCAGCCCATATTGCGTATTGTTCGCCACTGCCAGCGCCTCATCGAAGTCGGCCACGCGGATGACGGCCAGCACTGGCCCGAAAATCTCTTCCTGCGCCAGGCGCGCGTTTGGCGCCACGTCGCCAAAGATGGTCGGAGCAATGAAGAAGCCAGGGCGATCGAGCGCCTCACCACCGAGCAACAACGTGCCCTCACCCTCGCCAATCCGCAGGTAGTCTTGAATCTTGCGAAAGGCGCCAGCATCTACCACCGGCCCCATGAAGCGCGCGCGATCCACCGTCGGGCCGACGGTGAGTTGACGGGCACGCTCGACGACCTTCGCCAGCACCGTCTCATAGACGGCATCAACTAGGATGGCGCGCGAGCAGGCCGAGCATTTCTGCCCTTGGAAACCGAAGGCGGAGGCGACGATAGCGGTCGCGGCGGCATCTAGGTCAGCGGTCTCGTCAACGACGATGGCGTCTTTGCCACCCATCTCCAAAATCGCGCGCTTGATCCAGATCTGGCCTGGCTGGAGCTTCGACGCCAGCTCATTGATGCGCAAGCCGACCTCACGCGAGCCAGTGAAGGAGATGAAGCGCGTGAGTGGATGCGCCACCAACACATCACCTATGACGCCACCCGGGCCGGGCAGGAAGCTTACGACCCCCTTCGGCACGCCAGCTTCTTCCAAGAGGTCCACAAACCGCCCCGCGATGGTCGCCGCCGTGCTGGCGGGCTTCAGAATCACCGTGTTGCCGGCCACTAGGGCCGACGTCGTCAGCCCCGCCATGATGGCGCAGGGGAAGTTCCACGGCGGAATGGCGATGCCCACGCCCAGCGGAATATACCGCAGCTCGTTCTTCTCGCCCGCTATGGGTGTGATCGGCTGCTCCCCACCAAGGCGCAAGGCCTCGCGCGCGTAGAATTCGAGGAAGTCAATGGCCTCCGCGGTGTCGCCGTCGGCTTCCACCCAGCTCTTGCCGACCTCGTAGATCATCAGCGCGTTGAAATAGAAGCGCCGCTCGCGCAGCAACCGCGCCGCCTCGAAGAGATAGCCCGCGCGCTCAGCCACGGGCGTATATTGCCATGTCTGGAAACGCTTCCAGGCCGCCTCCACCGCTTCATTCGCCTCGGCCTCGCCCGCCTGGGCAAAGACCGCGACCACCTGCTCCGGATTCGCGGGATTGATCGAGGTGAACGTCGCGTCCGTGAACCGACGCTCGCCCCCAATTATCAAGGGGAACGTGTGCCCTAGCTCAGACTCCACCTGACGTAGCGCGGCCTCTTGCGCTTGCGCGTTCTCGACGCGGCTGAAGTCCGTAAGCTGCTCGTTCCCGAACGGGGGCGTGGCATCCAGCGTCACTCGATCCGAAACACTCACCATCTGCGACACTCTCCTTTGCGTCACGCCCACATCCCGTCGTTGGCACGCCGAAGCGGCGGAAGCACAGGGCGATATCGAGCAATGCGAAGCGCGTGGCGCTTCTCGCTCCAGTATCTCCATTGTACCCTGTCTCAGCGGTAGGCGCACTATCTCTCCGCGCTCCTTCGTCTTGGGATGTGGGCCTTCCCCTGCCCTCAGCGGCGACGCCGACGGCGCGTCATGCCGACGGCGCATTATAGGCAATGATCAGACATTGGCAAATAATACAGACAGAGGCAATGGTACACTAGTGGCCAGGGATCTGGGCAGGCAGGCGACTGGAGGAGAACAAGCGCATGGCGGTGGAGACTGGGGTGGGCATGTCAGGGGCGCTTGGAGGCAAGGACTTCTTCGCGCAGACACGGTTGGATCTGAGTACCTGCGCGACCAGCGCAGAGGGCGATGCCGCGCTGGGAGCGTTGATTCTGCGCTACCTCCGCCATATGTACGATGGGCAGGGCGCGTGGCCGGGCCACGACGGGCGCGATACGCTGCGCCAGACCTGCCATGCTGTCGAGGTGCTCCACCACCTCAACTTCGATAATAGCACCGCCGATATGGTCTATCACGCCGGCAACTGGCTCATCAACCTCGCCATCGCCTATTCGCTGCCTTCACTTGAGCGCCAGCAAGTTCGGCTCTATCCCAGTCGCTTCAAGACGCTGGCCTATCTGGGCCGCTTCGACGATGAGCAAGTCCGCCGCGATTTCAGCGACCTGCTCAGCCAAGAGACCGACGGCATGATCGGCGATATCGCCACACACGAGGCGGGCGGGCGCGATCAAGCGACAGCGGAGTCCGATATGCTGCGGACCTGCATCGCGCTCGATACGCTGCTCACGCTCGACCGAAGCGGCAAGCGCAAAGAGATCTGCGCCGACGAGCGCTATACTGCCATCGTCGGCGCGTTGCGCGACCGCCTGCGGGCATGGAAGCCGTCCGTGAATGGGGCGCGGCCCAGCGGTTCGCGCGCGACGATCGGGAATCATCGCGATCTGAGCTATGTCCTCGGCCTGCTACGCCACGCCCGCCGGAGTCCGACTCCGCGCCAGACCGAGCCAGTGGTCATCGAGTTGGTCGGCGCGATTGATGGGCGCGACCGCACACGCTTCAGCGACATCGGCAACGTGCTCTACGCCGCGCTCCAGCTTGCCGAGCACTTTCGCGCTGACGCGCGAGTAGAGCGGACACTCCACACGCTGCTGGAGGATCTGCGCACCGTCTATGCCGAGGCGGAGGCACCACGACGCTGGGAATTCGCCAACCATGCGCTGGTGTTACGGCTGCTGCTCACCTACTATGGCCCAGAGACACTGGTCCGCGGCATGGCCGCGCGTTTGCTGATTGACGCTGAGCGGCTGGAACGCATCACCCTGGAAAGCGACCTCCAAGCGGTGATCCGCGACCGTATGCTCATCGCGCTCGGCCCCGTGCGGTCGCTTTCCGGTGGCTTCACCGATGATCAGATTCTGCACGTGCCCTTCACCTATTGGTTCTCTACCGCTGGCAGAGATGGCACCCCACGGGTGGTGCCCTCCGCCGCGCCGGAAGCCTCACTCATCATCAAACGCAGCACGAGCAGCGCATTCCATACCGCGACCACCAACTATGGGCGCCTGCCCGCGCAACTGCACCACTTCTTTATCCGCCAGCCGTCGCGCTCAGAGGTCTTCAAGTCGGCGCACTCACCCGCGTACTACCTGCCGATGGAAGACCTCACTGACCTCCTGACCTTCCGCGACATCCTCGATGAGCTGGATCAACGCGCGATGGGACCACAGCAAATCCAGCTCGTGCGTCAGGCCAGTACCCACATCGCCGAGGCGTCGTTTGCCCTCTTCCGCGAGACGCGCACCATGCATGTAGGCTTCCCAAGCACACAGATCGCGCGGCTCTACCTCGCGCGCATCGAGAGCGCCTTGGTGCATGCGGTCAGCCGCGTCCCGTGGCTCAAGACGGCCCTGGATGGCTATACTGTCTCCGGCCAACGTTTCAAGGGCCTCGATTACTATCTGGGCATGCTGACCCGCCAGGCGCACGCGCTCCAGCCGTGCGCGCTGGGGCTGGTGCATGGCGATTTCCATACCCGTAACATTATGCTCGATCGCCACTGTACATCCGTCAAGCTCATTGACCTCGATAAACTCTCCTGGTCAGGAGACTATCTTGCCGATCTCGGCAATTTGCTCGCGGATGTCGCTATCTACCGGCGCTTGGTCGAGCCTGATCGTGAGTTTGGCCTGCCGCCTGAGGACATCACCTTTATCTCCAAGACGGCTGAGCCAGGCACCGCTGAGAATGCCATTCACTACCCCGCCCTTGGACGACGCGCGTCGCTGCACGTCCAGGAGCAACTGCTCCAGCACATCACCGCCTTCGCCAGCGAGCTGGAGGATACCGCCTGGAAGCCACGCCTGTGGCTCGCCACCGCGACCGCGCTCTTCTTTCGCATCGCTCATCACACCGAGAAGGAGATCGCCGCGGTCCTCTACGGTGAGGCGGTGCGTCTCTTGCACGAGCTTGCCCGTTCGCTGGAGAGTGGCCAGCCACTGCCCGCGCTGCTCGTGCCAGATGCGTGGCCAGAGCCACCCGCTAGCCGTAGTGGCGCGCGCGGAGACCTACCCGAGTGGCTCACCCGGCACGCGGCGCTGCGCAAGATCCATGATGGGCTGCGCGCCTTCGGCCTGCGCTTCGAGATCGAGCGCGAGACCGTGCGCTATGTCACCACGCCGCCGAGCGACGGGCCATGCGCCGTCCTCGTTCCCGCACGCCGCGAGGGCATCGCCAGGCTGCTCCTGCGGGTGCCGACGGGGCGCGCCATGCCCACCACCGCGCTCCAGGTCGTCCACAACGTCAACGCGGGCGACGCGCTCGGCACGATTGTCATCATTCCCCAGGATGTGGAGGTGGCTGAGGTATTGCGTCTGGTCCGCGCGGGTATCGAACGCTAGGCGAGCGGTCGAGCGGTGCCCACGGCCTCCCGCTCCTCGTCATGCCGCCCGACGGTGAGCGCGTCAATCTCCGCGTGGCGGCGCTCGTACGCGGCGGCGAGGCGCTCGTAGTGAGGGGTGTCCGCGCCCAGCGGCCAGGTGCGCGCCACCTCATCGCGTATGGCATCGAGCAGGGCCGTCGTGAGCGTAAGGTCGCGCTCGCGTATGGACCGCTGCCGCTGGTGTGCCGCCGCTTTGGCCAGGTGGAGCGCGATATCGCGGTAGAGATCGAGTAGCATCGTCGTGGCATCTTCCAGCGCGACCGCTTCGCCCGCTGTGCTTGCGAGTTGTCGCCGACAATCAGCATGCAGCCGCGCGATGCCGCCAGCCAGTCGTGTCACCGTACGTGGCTCCGCCGTTCCCCACTGGCGGCGCGCGCGCCAGTAGCGGAGGAGATAGGGTGATCCATGCGTGCCAGAGCGCAATAGCGCATGCCGCATACCCGTCCACAGGGCATCCAGCCGCTCTGGCGCCCCACGCAGCCCGCGAAACAGCCCGGAATAGAAATCGCGCTCAGGATCAGCGAGCGGCTGGCCGGTCGCGACCGCCCGCAACATCACACCAGCCAGCACAAAGCCCAGTTGATAGGCCACGGGATTCGGGCCGGCGGTGCCGTTCTGCGCACAGCCCGAGAGCAGGTTCTTGAGGGCACGGTAGCGCTCGCGCTGATATGCTGGCTCCTGCTCCACGCGCGGGTCATCCCTGCCCGCGAGAAAGCCACCCAGATCCGCGGTCAGCACGCGCAACGTCCCGAGATCGCCGCGCGCGCTGGCTGCCGCGATGGCCGATTGCAATGCGGAGAAGGCATCCAACGTCTCCCACCGGTCGCTTGGCCTGCCACGCAACTCCCGAATGGCCCAGGCCGTGACGTAGCTGCCGGAGAGACGCCAGGGTAAGCCCCACAGGTAGGCGAGCATCAGCAACACGACCGCGGCAAACCAGAAGAGCATCTGCCAGAGCTGGGCGAAATAGATCGGTGGCTCGAGGAAATAGAGCAGCGCCACCCCCGTGGTCGCGCCCCAGCAGAAGAGGAAGGGCATCAGCGAGAGCAGAATGCCCCGCACGATTCCCAGGGCGTGCGTCTGGCCAGCGATCTGGAGGGCGGTGGCATTGAAGCCGATCACGACGGCGATGATCACCGCCAGCGCGGTGATATCCGCGCCGAGGTATCCGCTCACGTCGGGGCGCGTGGCGGCCACCGTCGTACCCAAACCCGGCAGCAGCGCCCACGCCCGCGCGCTATGCGGCAGCGCCCAGCCAACCAACGCGCCCGCGAGCAGCAGGACGGCGCCACAGACGTTGAGCAGGCGCTCAATACGGAAGACCGTGCCAACTCGCTGTACCCTCATCGTATGCTCATCCTCACACGCCTCATCCTCTTCAGCAAGCGGCACCCCCGCGAGCACGGTCACTGGCCCCCTATCCGCGCGCCTCACGGGCGCGCTTGGGCGCGGTCTCGGCGACGAGCGAGGCGGCAGTGGCGGCTTGGCCGGTGGGGCAGAGCGACCGGAGGGTACAGGCTTCGCAGAGCGGACGGCGCGCCTGGCAGACCGCGCGCCCATGATAGATCATCAGATGCGAGAAGTCCAGCCAATCCGCCCGCGGAAGCACGGCCATCAGGTCTTGCTCGACCCTGACGGGATCCTCGCTCCGCGTGAGATCCAGCCGCCGCGCCACCCGCCCAACATGTGTATCCACGACCACGCCTTCGACGATGCCATACGCATTGCCAAGCACGACATTCGCCGTCTTGCGGGCCACACCAGGGAGCGAGATCAGGTCAGTCATCGTCCGGGGGACCTCGCCGCCAAAGCGCTCCACCAGCAGGCGCGCCGCCTCACGGATATGTTTCGCCTTATTGCGATAGAATCCCGTTTGTTTGATATCCTGCTCTAATGCGTCAGGCTCCGCCCCCGCGAAGTCCGCCGCCGAGCGATACTTCTCAAAGAGCGTCACGGTCACCGCATTCACCCGCTCATCTGTACATTGCGCGGAGAGGATGGTGGCGATCAGCAGTTCGAGCGGCGTGCGGAAGCGCAGTGAGCATCGCGCGTCGGGATACGCTTGTCGCAATGCGGCGACAATCGCGCGCTGGCGCTCCTGGGGCACAGAGTGATTGTCTGTCATGCAAGGCCTCTCTTCTATCATCCGCTCTTCTATCATCCGCTCTTCTATCATCCGCTCTTCTATCATCCGCTCTTCTATC